>WQYT01000128.1 GCA_009781115.1 Coriobacteriia bacterium | reverse complement strand
CTCCGCAATAAAGCGACCCATTTTCTCGTTGTCCATGCATGAGCACCTCCGCTACTTCACTTTACGAGACATTGCGTTTGGCCACGAGGAGCCAACGGTAGAATCAGGCAAAGTAAACCAACGGTAGAGCGGGAAAAGTACCGGGAATGGCTTTGCTTAGCGCAGAAAAAGAGGGCCAGCGCAGCGCCTTTTCTGTGTTGATGGCTTAAGTCATATCCGCACAGACGCGCTGATGTTGCCTTGAGGAGGTGCAGAGATTGGACACCTGTGTCCAAACAAGGTATTCTTGCCAAGGTATATTGAGAGGACAAATAGTGTCTGCAAAGATTGACGGCGCGGAGCGAATCGCAGGCAAGAGACGTTTTCTCTGGATATCCGGGAAGTGACGGAGAGCTTTAGCATAGGAGATGGCGAATACGTCATGCAGCAGGAAAAAGTAGTATTTGAAGACTTGGATGGAATAGCCAAGCTGGGAGCAAATGAAGCGTTAGCGCTCCTTCAGTCAGAGAGCGCCGGGCTCTCATCAGACGAGGTCGAGCGGCGCAGCCAGGCTTTTGGCAAGAACATATTGCAGGAGCCAAAGGGCAAGCCACTCATCATGGTTTTTGCGGCGCATTTTATCAGCCCCATGGCTTTTTTGCTCTGGATTGGCGGATTCATTGCTCTGATTGCCAATATGCCAGAGCTTGGAATAGCCGTATGGCTCGTTAATATCATCAATGGCATTTTCAGCTTCTGGCAGGAATACCGCGCGGGCAAAGCCACGGAGGCGTTAAAGAAGATGCTTCCCCAATATGCGCGGGTCATGCGAGGCGGAGAAGAGCTGAAAATCCTTGCCGAGGACCTGGTCCCGGGGGACGTGATCTTGCTTGAAGAAGGCGACCGCATCTCCAGTGACGCCCGCTTGCTTTCAAGCAGCGACCTGCAGATAAACCAATCAGCGCTGACCGGAGAGTCAAACCCGGTACGAAAAACTTCTGAGCCGATACTTAATGAGAACCTTTCTGCGTTTGAAACGCCCAACCTGATCTTTGCCGGAACATCGGTGTGTAATGGTACCGGTAAGGCGGTCGTCATCGCGATCGGGATGGAAACGGAGTTCGGCAAAATAGCTAACCTCACCCAGCAGATGGAAGAGGCAAAAAGCCCTCTGCAAAAGGAACTGGCCCGGCTTACAAAACGGGTGACAGTTATCGCTACCGGGATCGGCCTGGTGTTCTTCTTAGGTAATTTCTTTTACGTAGGAAAACCTGCCGCCCGTGCGTTTATGCTCGCCTTAAGTGTGACGGTATCCTTCATACCTGAAGGCCTTTTGCCGACGGTTACCCTTTCTTTAGCCATGGCGGTGCAGCGTATGGCGAAAAACAATGCGCTGGTCAAGCACTTATCAGCCGTGGAGACCCTGGGCGCCACCACGGTGATTTGCAGCGACAAAACAGGGACGCTCACGCAAAATGAGATGACGGTCAGCAATCTGTGGATGCCGGGTCATGAGTTTGCGGTCACCGGCGGCGGCTATGCGCCTGATGGAGAGATCAAGCTTGGTGATGTGGCCGTGCAGGCAAGTGACGATGCTGATCTGAAGCGCTTACTTGCCGCAGCCGTGCTCTGCAGCAACGCCCGGGTTGTTGCCCCTACGGAGGAAAATCCCAATTACACCGTGTTAGGGGATCCCACTGAGGCATGCCTGGGGGTGGCGGCGCAAAAAGGCGGGCTTGATCCAAAAGAGCTTCAGACAAAAGCCGTGCGCATCAGAGAGCTGCCTTTTGATTCCAAGCGCAAGAGAATGACCACCGTCCATCAATCGTCTGAGTTTTTTCCGGGCATACAGCGGATCGCCTTTATGAAAGGCTCCCCCGAAGAAGTGATGAAACTCTGCACCACCATCCGTTGCGAGGGGGACACGTCTGAGATCAGCGACGAGCATCGCAGCGCCATCATGAAAGCCAATGACGAGTACGCAAAACAGGGGCTTCGGGTTTTGGGTGTCGCCTACCGCCCCATAACAAAGGAGTGCGGACTGCCCCGGGAGCTGAGCGCCTACACCATAGACCTTGTTGAGAAAGACCTGACCTTTGCCGGCCTTATCGCCATGTCAGACCCGCCGCGCCCGGAAGTAACGGCAGCAGTTGAGCAGTGCCACAAAGCAAAAGTCCGCATCATCATGATAACCGGCGACTACGGGCTGACGGCACAGAGCATCGCAAAACGCATCGGCATTGTGGAGGGGGAGCGCCCCCGCATGATCACCGGCGTAGAAATGGCAGATTTGAGCGATGATGAGCTTAAAGAGGCGCTTTCTGGTGAGATCATCTTTGCGCGCATGGCTCCCGAGCAGAAGTATCGTGTGGTGTGTTGCCTTCAGGAGACCGGCAATATCGTAGCGGTCACCGGGGATGGGGTCAACGATTCGCCCGCGCTTAAGAAGGCAGACATTGGGATCGCTATGGGAATCGCGGGAACCGATGTGGCAAAAGAAGCAGCCGATATGATACTTACGGATGATAATTTTGCCTCCATTGTCAAGGCGATACGGGAAGGCCGCACCGTCTACAACAATATCCGGAAGTTTTTGACCTACATCCTGACCAGTAATATGTCAACGGCCGTTCCTGACTTTTCCTTCCTGCTGTCG
>WQYT01000127.1 GCA_009781115.1 Coriobacteriia bacterium | reverse complement strand
CCTACAGCGGCACGGCGCAGGCAGAAGCTTTCTATCAGGAGGCGCGTCTGCGTGAGCAGCAGATGGACTCTGCCCGGATCAGGGGAGCGGGCATCGTTCCAGACGCGACCAAACTGACGGCGGAAGGCTGGGCGCAGTTAGCGACGGACCTGCTGCTGCGAGCCGCGGCGGTCAAGCGCAGCGAGTTCCTCGACCAGGGCGATTTTGCCGCCCACAAGGCATTTCTCGCGGTACTCGACGAGCTGCGTGCTTTGCAGCAAAGCCCCGACCCCCGCAAATCAGCCGCTGACGGTGCGCCTCTTGATCCCGGCAAGCTCCTTGCCACCCTCACGGATCTCAAGGTGAAGCTCACGCCGGCTCCCGGGAGCACCCGCTTGCTGGTCTCGGAGCCCTCGCGCGTGCGCGGCCGCCAGTTCCATACCGTAATTCTGGCAGGTCTGGCACAGCAGGACTTCACGGCGGTGACCGAACCCTCGCTCAAAGAGCGAACGATCGCTCTTATCACGGGGCGACGTGAGCCTGACAAGAGTGTCGGCGAGCATCAGCTTTGGTACGATCTGATCGGCTGCGCGCGCGAATCCCTGATACTCATCGGGCAGAACCATGACCTGTCCGGCAAGGAGCTGGCGCCTTCGGGATTCCTGGAGGAGATCCTGACCTTAAGCGGCCAAAGAGGCGAGTGGGAGCAGGCAGAACCCCCGCATCCTTTGCATGATGAGCTTATGCTGCTGCAGACCCACACAGAACCCGGCAGCCAGAAAGCCCAGTCGCTGTTGGCAGGCGACGCTTCAGGGGCGCCGCTCTGCCCGGTACGCGGGCGCCTCACGAAGCTTGATTTCAGCGCGCATGCCGCATCGCCGTTCGCGATCACGACCCTTGAGAGCTACGCCTGCTGCCACTATGCCTGGTTCCTCAGTGATTTCGTGGCGCAGCGCAGCATCAGGGAGAACACCGACGCGCTGGCCGAGGGCAATATCATCCACAAGGCGCTGCAATACTTCTATGAGCGTGCAGATGACGCCCTGGGATGTCCGCGGGTGACAACAGAGAACCAGCGCACGGCTGCTCGGCTGCTCGACACCTGTTTTGACGAGGCGGCCGCTGAGGTGCTGAGGCTTCAACCAGGCGATTCTCGCGCCAGCCTGCCGATGAATACCCAGCTCTCCCTGGACGTCCTGCAGAGCGCCCTGCATGCCTTCCTGAAAAGCGAGGCGGCCTGGCTGCCCGGCTTCACGCCGCGTTACTTCGAGTGGAAGTTCGGCACAGAAGAAGGGGAGGCGCCGGCGCCGACCATTGGCGGTGTGGCTTTGCGGGGCTCCATCGACCGCATCGATATTCTTGAGTGCAGGCCGCCTGTGGAGAGCGAAGAGGCCGATGAGGCTCAGCCTGAGGGTAAGGGTCTCCTGTTCGTGGTCGACTATAAGCGCAACGGCTCCAAAGACGGGGGAGCACTGAAGACCCGTGTCAAGCATCGTGAACTTCAGGCGACCGTCTATGGCCTGATCGCCGAGCAGCTACTGCGGCCGCTGCGCTACGCAGGCTCGACCTATCGTAACATCTTGAACCCGGCCGATATCTCGAAGACCGAGCATCGCAGGAGCATCCGGGATCGCTATGCTGAGGAGCTGGGCTTTCCTCCCACCTGGAACAAGAAGCCCCAGGCCATCAAGGACGAGGATCCCGAAGACGGCGGCCTCAGCGACTATGACCAGGGCCTGGCCGATATCGAAGCCCTGGTCGCCGACGCGGCGCGCGCTATAAGCAGCGGGGACGCAACGATCACGGGGGTCGGCGCCGACGCGGCGCGCTCAGCTCCCTGCCTGTTCGCGCGCAGATGCCTGCTCACTTCCTGTCCCCACTATCAGCGAGGGCAGTGGTCATGACGCTGCTCGACACGCTCTATAGCTCGTCCTACTACGCCGATCTTAACCCGCAGCAACGTGCCGCGGCAAGCAGCGACGAACGCCTGATCGTCGTAAGCGCCGGGGCGGGTACGGGCAAGACAAAAACGCTCGTCGCGCGCTACCTCCGCCTGCTGCTGGAGAGCGTTGAGCAGGGAGGGGAGCAGGCACAGCGCCCGCTCGACCACCTGCTCGCGATCACCTACACGAACAACGCGGCCGATGAACTGCGCCAGCGTATCGAGGCGGCGCTGCGCAGCTTCGGCCTGCTCAGCCTTGCGCGCCAGATGGACAGCGCGCTGATCACGACCTTTCACAGCTTCTGCGTGCGGGTGCTGAAGCGGTTCGCGTTCGAGGCTGGCGTCGACCCGGATTTCACCGTGCTGTCCGATGATGAGCGCGTACGCCTGCGGCGGGAGAGTTACGACCAGGCGCTTGTCCAGTTCTATCAGAATAGGGGCTCTGACCTGCTGCGATTGCGCAGCCACTTCAAAGATGGCTCTCTGCGCGGCATCTGTTATGGCCTTGTCGACGAGACAGCTCAGGCCGGAGTTGACCTGGCAAGCCTGCGACCGGATGACTTCTCTGCCGAGCAGCAAAGCCAGAAGAACTGCCCTGATCATGAGACGATCCAGTTGCTCCTGGCCTTCGCGCAGTTCTGGCAAGAGCACTTCGCCGCTCTCAAACAGAGCACCGGCGCTTACGACTTCGGAGACTTGTTGCTCAAGTGCCGCGCAGTG
>WQYT01000126.1 GCA_009781115.1 Coriobacteriia bacterium | reverse complement strand
TCGCAACAAGAAGGAGCATGACATCAACGAGGGCAAGTGGCTGGGCGTTGGCGGCAAGTTTGAGCCGGGCGAGACGCCGGAGCAGTGCCTGCTGCGCGAAGTCACCGAGGAGACCGGCGTGACACTCACGGCGTTTGAGCTGCGCGGCATCATGACCTTTGTGGCGCTCGATGGTTCAAGCGAGCCACTCTATATCTTCATCTTCACGGCCAGCGCTTACACCGGCGAAGTTGGCGAGTGCGACGAGGGCACGCTGGCCTGGATCGACACCGACAAGGTCTGTGAACTTGAGCGCTGGGAGGGCGACCGCCTGTTTTGGGAATGGATCGTTAGCGGCGCCCCTTTCTTTTCCGCGTACTTTGAATACGACGGCGACCGCCTGGTAAAGCACGCGGTCACGTTTTATTCTTCGTAGGGTCTAATACCCCGCAGCTCTGCTGCGTTGATTGTCATTCTGCGCGTAGTCGCAGAATCCAGGTCTGCCTGAGTGATACCCCGCAGTCTCTGCTGCGGGGTAGTTTACTGATTGAAGCGCGCGGGGCGTCAAGCGGGTATGATAAAGGGGTGAAAGCTTGACTTGATGACCCGCAGAGGAGTACTCCGCCATGAAGAAGAACCAGACCACCAAACCGCGCGCAAAGAAGCATCGCAAGCTCAAGATTACTGGCCTGGCGCTGCTGGCCCTGATTGTTGCCGGGGTCGCCTACACGCTGATTTCTGGCTACGTCAAGACGCTGCCGCGCATTCACTACGACTACTACACTGGCGGGCAGCCCGCCGCGACCTACCCCGACGCAAACTTTGCGGTGCTCAGCGACCTGCACTACTACGATACTTCGCTGGGGACGACCGGCGCGGCCTACGAGGCCGACCTGCACTCCGACCGCAAGTTGCTCGCGGACAGTGGCGACCTGCTTGACTACAGCGTAAACGACCTGCTTACCCGGCGCCCGCAGTTTATCCTGGTGACCGGTGACCTGACCAAAGATGGGGAGCTGATCGCTCACCAGTACGTGGCCGCCCAGCTGCAGAAGCTGGTCGATGCGGGCATCAAAGTGTATGTGATTCCGGGCAATCACGATGTCAACAACCCCGGTGCGGTGCGCTACACCGGCGATAAGACCGAGCCAGTGGCCAATATCTCTGCCGCGGACTTTGCGCGCATCTACCGCAACATGGGCTACGGCGACGCGATTTCACGCGACCGCAACTCGCTGAGCTACGTGACGCAGGCAAGCGATGGCCTGTGGGTCGTGGCCATCGACAGCTGCCGCTACGCCGACAACAAGCCCGGCGGGCTGGAGACCATCGGCGGCAAGATTGATCAGGGGACCGAGAAATGGCTGGCGGGCGTTCTTGCCCAGGCGGCGCGCGAACATAAGGCCGTCATCACGATCATGCACCACGGCGTGATCGAGCACTGGAACGGGCAGGAGAAGCTCCACGCCGACTACCTGGTGGCAGACTACCAGCACGTGGGGCGGTTTTTGGCCTCCTACCATGTGGGCGTGTGTTTTACGGGCCACTATCACGCGCAGGACATCACGCAGGCAGACTTCAGCGGCGGGCGACTTTATGACGTGGAGACCGGGTCGCTCGTGACGCCGCCCTGCCCCATCCGCTACTGCAACTTCAGCGGCGGTGGGCTAAGCATCCAGACTGAAGCCGTTGTCGACAAGCTGCACCCCGGTACCGATTTCGCCGCAAAGGGAGCAGAGTTCGCGCGATCGATGGTCGCGCTTGAAGCTTACAACACCCTGCGCAAGTACCTGGTGCCCGTCAAGGACGCGCACACCATCGCGGCCGTGGTCGGCGACGCCTTCATCGCCCACTACAACGGCGACGAGGACCCAGCCAAGCGCCCCGCCTTTGACCCCAGCACAGTCGGACTGTGGGCGCGCATTGTGTATCATCTGGAAGCCTACGTGGTCGACGGCCTCTGGCACGACCTGCCCCCCGCCGACAACAACGTAACCCTGACGATGCGCTAAGTGCCGGAAGCCCGCAAAAGGGAGCTGATGGGAGACGCGACCGCACAAAAGGGGTAGTCGCCTTTGTGCGGCCTTGCGCCTGAGATGGCAATCTGCCCAGCGTCATCGGCACAACGGGGAACTGTAAAACAGTATAGTATCTATTGTAATAATGGTAGAGTAGGGCGTAGTAACTGGACGAACCATCCACTGAGGGAAATAGTATCGGACATACATGCGTATCTATGCTATGCTGGTATCAGGCACTCCCATCAGTCGATGCAGTATTTCCGTCTGTTTCGCCATGCGTTGGCGGAAAGTGTCTCCAATTTCCACTTCTATCTTTTGGAGGACACTATGTCAAAAAGCAGCGCGGCAACAAACGCAACTGACCAGGAGCTTCAGCTCAGGACCTCGTTTGTAGATGATGTCAAAGGAATCATCTACACCGCACGGGAAAATGCGGTACGCAGTGTAGA
The DNA here is from genome assembly GCA_009781115.1 of Coriobacteriia bacterium. Taxonomy (GTDB): domain Bacteria; phylum Actinomycetota; class Coriobacteriia; order WRKU01; family WQUG01; genus WQUG01. The sequence goes on along the minus strand of WQYT01000126.1, from coordinate 217 downwards.
CTTCGAGCGTGTTCAGATGTATTGGAGGCTTGGCGAGCGTATTTTTGTAGAAGAGCAGGGAGGCCAGGAGCGTGCTGAATATGGCTCCTACCTCCCTAAATTCCCCAGCAGATTGAACACATACAAAACCCTCCTCTAAAGCCCTCTGAGCAGGCTGGAGCTGTCGTTTAGAAGGTCTTTTCATAGCCAAAACATGGGATCTGTGGCGGTTTTCTTC
>WQYT01000125.1 GCA_009781115.1 Coriobacteriia bacterium | reverse complement strand
CGGCGCCCAGGGTGACGCAAGCAAGCACAGCTCTCAGCTTTTGCAGCAGGCTGGGGCACTGGTCGTGGTCGCCGATATCAACGCGAGCCGCTATAAGGCAGGCGACAAGAACCTGGAGAGCGCTCAGTTGGTCGAGAGCCTGAAGACACGCTTCAAGCTGACCGATGACCTGGATGCGCTTGCCGTCGGATTTGCGGCCGAGTGGGCTCCGGTCGCTCCGGCTGCGCCTGCGACCGGCGTTGCAGCAACCCCTACCGTCCCGGCTGCAAAAGCACCCGCCCGCCCGGTTACCGCAGCGCTGCAGCATGACGGTATCTTGAAGCTTTCAGGAGACATCTCCACGACGGCTTCGCTGGACAGCGTAGTTGATGTTGCGCTGGGAGTCAAGGACGCGCCGGATCTCTTTGGGCTGCAGCTTGCGCAGGCTTTCAATGCGCAGAAAACCCCCACGATCGTCGCCCAGATGGAGGGCGTAACCTCGACTCTTGGCTCAGAAGCTGTGGGAAAAGGGCTGGGTGCGACCGATCTGCTGGGAACTCCGATGGGGGATTGGACCGTCATCGCGGTTCTTGACGGGGGCGCTCCTGCCGCGACCTATGGCACGCTTGACGGCGCCGACCTGGTGTATCCGCCGGTGAAGTGAACGACTTATAATTGAATTCAGGAAGAGTGATGAAACTGGTGAAAAGAATGCAGGTACTGAAGAGGGGTTCCGCGCTGGTGCTTACGCTGGCAGTATTAGCGGGCGCCCTGGTGTCGCTACCGGCGTTTGCTCAGGCGGTGTCGCAGCAGCAAGTAAGCGCCGACCACGTAATGGGGTCGACGATCAGGCCTGATGTGTCGGCCCAAAGCGCTGGCGCAACAGCTGCGCCTCAGGCGCTCTCGATTGCTCCACTCTCTGTGGCGTCGGCAACCCCTCCCAGCCTCTACTTCCCGAATTCGTCGCTGCCGCGCACCGACGCGGTCGATGTCGCGAGTTACCAGAGCTGGATGACCCAGGCTGACTTCAATGCCCTGGCCAAGGCAGGCGTCAAATACGTTGTGGTGAAGCTGACCGAAGGCACAACCTACACCAACCCGTATGCGGCGCAGGAGATCACCTACGCAAAGGGCGCGGGTATAAAGATCGCCGCCTATCACTATGTGGACAATCCCAACAATATCGTCGCGGAAGCTCAGTTTTTCGCGGCACGCGCCGTCGCGCTCAAACTCCCGAAAACGACCGTGATGATCGAGGATGCCGAGGGCAGCTCGACCGGCTACAACTGGACCGCAGCCTCGGCGTCCTTTGCCCAGACACTGAAGTCCGCAGGTTTTCCCAACGTGCGGTTCTATTGCTCGCTTTCCTGGGTGACCTCCGGCGCGATGAACGCGACGACGCTGGGGGCACAGAACATGTGGATCGCTCAGTATCAGCTCAGCACGCCCAGTTCGAGCACTTTGCTGAACACGGCCTACGGCGCCTGGCAGTTCTCATCTCTGGCATATTTCTCCGGTATGAGCACGAGCGCTCAGTCACTGGATGTTTCGATCCAGTACCAGTCCTTCTTCTTTTATGCTCCAGCGGCGCCTGTCCTTGTGTCGGCAACAGCGGGCGCTTCTTCGGTGACCGTTACGTGGAAGCCTGTTTCCGGGGTCACGGGCTACTACCTGTATCGCAAGGCGGGCAGCGCTACCTCCTGGACAAGGATCGCTACATTGGCTTCGAGTGTGACCAGTTACGCTGACAAAGCCGTGTCTGGTTGCACGAACTACACCTACACGCTCCGCGCTTACAAGGGAGCAACGGTCAGTGGCTACAATGCCACGGGGGTCTCTGCGACGTTCGTTGCTACTCCCAATCTGGTGTCCGTGGCCAATGGCGCCGGTTACACGAAGCTTACCTGGTCAAAGGTTGCCGGAGTCGATGGCTACCGTGTGTATCGTAAGACGGCCAGTACGAGTTGGGTGCTTAAGGCAACGGTCAAGGGGAGCGCTACGGTAAGCTACAGCGATAAAACAGTTGCCTCGGGCACGTCGTATATCTATACCGTGCGCGCCTACAAGGGAGCAAATGTAGGAGGTTACAAGACAGCAGGCATCACGATCCGTTATCTGACGGTACCTGTGCTGGGCTCCGCCAAACGCTATAAGACGGGATACAACTCGATCAAAGTGACCTGGTCAGGATCGAAGAATGCGGACGGCTACTACGTGTATCGCAAGAGCGGGAGCTCAGCCTGGGTACGGGTTGCAAATGTGGGGACAACGGCGCGCTCCTGGGTCGATGCCACCACCAAGAAGGGCGTCACCTATACCTACACGGTGCGCGCCTGGGACAAGACCGGCACGGTGACCTCGGTCAGTTCATATAATGCGACCGGGGTGTCGTTCAAGCCCTAGGGGATACCAGGCGCCATCTAATTTGAGAAGAGCAGCATTCCATTTCAGAGGGTTGCTGTGAGACTATATACACCTTATAATGTGTATCAGGAGGTGTATGGTATGCGTACGAACATCGTTATTGATGAAACATTGATGTTGGAAGCCAAGGAATTGACAGGGCTTTCGACAATGCGGGAGGTCGTCAACGAGGCGCTTACCGAGCTGGTGCAACGCAAGAAAGTGGGGCAGCTGAGCGATCTGGAGGGAAAGATCCGCTTTTATGACGGGTATGACTATAAGGCGCTCAGGGGG
>WQYT01000124.1 GCA_009781115.1 Coriobacteriia bacterium | reverse complement strand
GCTCAGATGCTCAGATATCTTACCCCAGCTTCCCTGGGCGCCTCCCAAGAAAATGAGGAAAGCAGCATGACCGCGAGCTGCTTGAGAGCACGCTCTCTACCCACACAAACTACCGAAGGCTCACTTTTATCGAAAATAATGATCGTCATGTGGGCAACTGGGGTTATCTTTTCGATAAAGCTACAGAAAAGTTTTCGCTTGCACCAGTTTATGACTGCGCAGGCGCTTTCAACCCACAATATTCTGACGAAGAGCTTGCTGATGTTTTGAAAGAAGATCCAAAGACATTAAGCTATCGTCTTAGTTTCGGGTATCAAACCTCGGCCTTTCGCGATGACAATCCTAATGTAAAAATGACTCTTGAGCATGTGCTCTTTGGGCTGGGAAATCCTGACTGCGCAAAAGCAGTTCTTGATCTTGTACCAAAAATTGGAGCGGCTCTGCCAGATTTTATTGCGCTGGTCAATTCTGTAGAAACGCTTTCTGATGTTCGAAAAGAATATATCAGAACAACACTTCAGTATCGCTACGAAAACATACTTGTTCCCGCATACCAAAAATTAATCGATCAGGGTGCGCAATAGGCGCCTGATTGCTCTTGCTGCTGCTGCGCGCGTTTTGCTGTTATGCCGCGGGTTCCTGTTCCGGCGTGATGCGTTCCTGGCCGCCCAGGTAGGGGCGCAGCGCTTCGGGGATAGTCACGCTGCCGTCGGCCTGCTGGTAGTTTTCCAGCAGCGCGACCAGCGTGCGGCCCACGGCAAGGCCACTCCCGTTGAGCGTATGCACCAAACGCGAGCCCTTGAATGTGGTGGGGTCACGGTACTTGATGTTGGCACGGCGCGCCTGGAAGTCGCCGCAGTTGCTGCAGGATGAGATCTCTTTGTAGGCGCTGTAGCTGGGCACCCAGACTTCCAGGTCATAGGTCTTTGCCGCGCCAAAGCCCATGTCGCCCGTGCAGAGCACGATGCGGCGATACGGCAGGCCCAGGAGCTCAAGGATCTTTTCGGCCTCTTGCGTCATACTCTCCAGCTCGTCTGCGCTGGTCTGTGGCGTGGCGAACTTGACCATCTCGACCTTGTCAAACTGATGCACCCGGATCATGCCGCGCGTGTCGCGCCCGGCGCTGCCCGCTTCCTCGCGAAAACACGGCGTGAAGGCCGTGTAGTGCAGCGGCAGCTGCGCGGCTTCCAGTACCTCGCCGCGATGGATGTTGGTCAGCACGACCTCGGCGGTCGGGATCAGATAGAGCTTGCCGGCCGTCTGGCTGGCCCCGTCGCCGATCACGTAGCCTTCGTTGGCGTCGCTGGTGGTAGCCGTTTTGTAGAGGTCGTCTTCAAATTTGGGGAGCTGGCCCGTACCAAACAGCGTCTCCGTATTGGCGAGCACCGGGGGCCACCACTCTTTAAAGCCCGCCGCCGCGTGGGTATCGAGCATGAAGTTGATCAGCGCCCGCTCCAGACGCGCGCCGGCGCCGCCCAGCAGAACAAAGCGCGACTCGGCCAGCTTGACCGCACGCTCGAAGTCGATGATGCCGAGCGCTGGGCCCAAGTCCCAGTGCGGCTGGGGAGCAAAGCCCTCAGTGCTGAAGTCGCGCGGTGTGCCCCAGCGCTTGAGCTCGACGTTTTCTGTTTCGTCGCGGCCAAAAGGCACCGAAGGGTCCGCGATATTGGGGATCGTTGACAGCAGGTCGAAGACCGCCGCGTCTGCCGCGCGCTGCTCGCTTTCCAGCGTCGCGATCTGATCGTTGATAGCGCGCACCTGCTCTTTGGCGGCGTCGGCCTCGTCTGCGGCGCCCTGCTTCATCAGCGCGCCGATGGCCCGCGAACTCTCATTGCGGCGCGCCTGCAGAGCCTCAAGCTGAGAGACCGCGCCCCGTCGCCGGAGGTCGGCCGCCAGAAACTCATCAACGCTCCACGAACTGTTGCGCGCGCGCAGGGCCGCACGGACGCGCTCGGGGTCATCGCGAATGAGTTTTGCGTCAAGCATTGGGGTTGTATCCTTTCGATAAGCAGACTACCCTTTATTTTAACAGGAGAGCACATTGACCGCTCATCAGGAAAGTCAATATAATGGGGGAAACAAGAGCAATCGCCTCCCATCGCCGCCGGAAATCCTCAGATTCGGGGAGCGCCCGCTACTTTACCCAGAAAGGACACTTCTCATGTCAAGCTTTCACCCGTTTTTCGAAAACAATGTCTATGTTATCGACGAAAAAGTCCGCGCCTTCAAAATGACCAACGCCTATCGCGTCTACAGCCAGTCCGGCGAAGAGATTGGCGCCATCCAGGAGGTCATGCCCTGGTATCGCGTACTGCTGCGGCTTTTTGTCAGCAGAAGCTCTTTGCCGTTTACGCTCAATATTCTTGCTGACGACGGCGCCGTGCTTGCGCAGATTCGCCGCGGCTTTACGTTCGCGTTCTCAAAGATCACCGTACTGGACGGCACTGGAACCGAGCTGGCGCGCATCAACCAGAAGTTTACCTGGATCAAGCCAAAATTTGCGTTGATGAGCCCTGCAGGCGAGCAGATCGGCATGATCCAGGGGGACTGGAAGGGCTGGAACTTCGAGATCTTTGGCCGGGGGGATCAAGTCATCGGCGTCATCGACAAGAAGTGGAATGGCGTGCTGAAAGAGGCCTTTACCACCGCCGATAAGTACATCGTGAATATCAATCCCAGCGTTTCTGCAGACGCCGAGAGGATCGCGATCGTTGCCGCCGCCATCACCATCGACATGGTGCTGAAAGAAGGACAGTAGCAGCGTTTGTGTTTGAGGCAGCCGCCCCGAACCCGATCGCGCAGGCAAGCACACAGAACAGGCAGCCCGAACGCCGCCCGTTCTGCTATCATAAAGAACGCGCCGCGCCGAGTGGTGAGCGCGCATGCGGAGAGGTGGCAGAGCGGCTGAATGCGGCGGTCTCGAAAACCGTTAAGCCGGCAACCCCGGCTTCGGGGGTT
>WQYT01000123.1 GCA_009781115.1 Coriobacteriia bacterium | reverse complement strand
CGCCTGTTCAAGGAGGCATGACAGGTGGTTGGATGGATTTTCTTACTTGAAGCAGTCCTCAGGGCCATCGAGGCCCTTCGGCCGGTTTTGCGATGACCTGCAACTCATGCGTAGGGCGCGACGCCCTCGGCGCGCCACCGTTGCAGGCCGCAATGAGATGTCAGGGCATACCGGTATAATCATTTACACGACAATTGAAAGCGCTGTCAAGAAAGATTCACCTTGCCGATAAGAAAACACCCAAGACTCAAACACCATGACTACAGCCAAGGCGGTATGTACTTTATCACGATCTGTGTCCAAGATCGGCGCAAGTTACTCAGTAGGATTGTCACTCATGACAACCTCACAGCTCCAAAGGTAGAGCTATCTGCTTATGGCAAGATCGTGGTTACAGAAATTGAAGAAACACCAGATCACTACCCCGGGGTAATGGTGGACAAATATGTGGTGATGCCTGATCATGTACACCTGATCTTACAACTTGGAGCGGAGAGCGCACCAAAAGTAATGCATCCTATGCCGCTCTTATCAAATACCGCTGAATCTGAGCAAACACTACACCCAGCAACAGCTATGCTTCCAAAGATCATCGCAATGCTGAAAAAGAAAACGAATAAGGCCTGCGGCATCAAGTTATGGCAAACATCATTCCATGATCATGTCATCAGAGATGAAGATGACTATCAAAACGCTTGGGAATATATTGATACCAATCCTTTAAGATGGGTTAAAACTCATCATCATGCCGAGGAAAAGTCGGCTTGATTGCCATGGCGCCTGTTGCGGTTTGCCACGGTGGCGCGCCGAGGGCGTCGCGCCCTACGCCTTAGTTGCAAATCATTGCCAACCAGGCCGAAGGGCCTCGATGGCTCTGAGGGCTGCTTTAAGAAAGAAAAAACCCCATTCGTGAAAGAACTCTGTCAAGTGGCGCGCCGAGGGCGTCGCGCCCTACGCTTCAGTTGCAAATCATTACCAGCCAGAACAAACAGGCCGAAGGGCCTCGATGGCCCTGAGGACTGCTTAATAAAAGATAGAGATTAGATTGCTGATGTTAGAAGAGTGGGCGGCCTTTGGCTGTCAGCGCTTCGATGTCGCCCTGCTGCTGGGCAGCAAAAAGTTGTGCGAGCGTGAAGTCATACCCCGGGATCGGCAGATCAGTATCCTCAGCATCGCCCATGAACAGAAAGAGCCCCGTTGCAGGTCCGCCCTTGTAGCCCTGACCGGTTGAATGCAGGTAACGCGGTCCGTAGCAGATCGCAACCGGCAGGCCGTATTCTCGCTCCAGGTCGTGAGCCTGCTGCTGCAAAAGGGCATCATTTTCTTTGGAGTAAGGTAGCCAGGCGAGCAGCGCCAAGTAGTGCGCGTTGGGATCCGCGGCGACCGCAGACAGATCCTGCTGAGCCGCAACAGGTGGCACGTCGGGGTCGACGTGCCCTACAGAGTCCACCTCAGCCAGGATGCGGTTGGTGGCTTCTTTGCTGGCGGCAACATCGGGTTGGTCGAAGGGGTTGATGCCGAGTCGCTCCCCACAAGCCGCAACCGCGAACTCCCAGTCGACGAAGAGCGCGCCCAGGTCGGCGGGGTCATGGAAGGGATAGCTAAAAACCGGGACGCTCAGTGTGCTTGCCGTCTCGCGCACCCGCAGCAACCAGATTTCGCTCTCCTCACCGATCGTGACGATCGAGATGGTAGTCCGCACACGGGGGCTGAAGAGCAGCAGCTCTTCGGCGCGCTCGGGCGTGGTGACGATCGGGATCAGGCCGCGGCCTTCCTTGCCGAGGGATTCGGCGATGAGTTGTTCCAGCCAGCGCCCGACGGAGCTGAGCTCCGATGGCAGTACCAGCAGGAAAACGTCACGGCCATTCTGCGCGGATTCTGCCAGGAAGTCGGTCAATTTTGCATTCCCTGCCTGATGCTCGGCGGCCTGGGCGCGAGCGATCAGGGGGTCCACTTCAGCTCCAGCGATCACGACCGGCGCCAGGCCAAAGGCCGTCAACGCCGAATAGCGCCCACCGACATCAACAGGCGTCGAGACCACCGCGAGCCACCCCTCCTCGTGCGCCAGCGCTTCCAGCGCGGTGCCCGGGTCGGTCAGCGCAACACAGTGCTGCGCCACTTCCTCGGGAGAGCCCAGGCATTCGGACAGGCGCTGCGCGAACACGCGATACAGCACGTTCGGCTCTATGGTCGTGCCGGATTTGCTCGCCACGATCAGGAGCGTACCTGCGCCGTCCATCTCATCGAGGACGCGCCGCACATACGCGGGGGCCGTTGTGTCGACCACACGGATTTTTACTTTTGCGGGAAAGAGCGTTTCCAGTACATAGGCGGCAAGGGCGCTGCCGCCCATGCCCAGGATGATGATCTCCCTCAGTTCGAAGGGCAGCCGCTCGCGCAACTCCCGCGCAAGCACGACCACTCCCGGCGCATCAGTCGCCGCGTGTTTCCAACCCGTCAGTTCACTCATAAGTTCCGCAGAGCGGTCTTGAGCGAGGCGGCACGGCGCCGTGACACAGGGATCACCTCATCGTTGCCCACGAGCGTCAGCGTCTGTGTCCCCCCGGGCTGTGATTCGAGGGTGTCAACTTTGTGCAGGTTGATCAGATAACGCCGATGCACCCGGAAGAATCCCTGATCCTCAAGCTGTGCCTCGATCTTGGCAAGCGACGTACTCGAGATGAAGCGATCCTCAGCGGTGAACAGATAGGTGTAGTCATCTTTGGCCATCGCGAAGAGGACATCGGGCACCGCCAGGAACTGCTTCTTGCCCGCCCGGTCGACCATCAGGCGGTTCGTCACGGGCGCCTCAGTGCGCGTTGCGACGGCGTTCGCGGCCTGGTCGGCCTTGATGCGCTGGCGCACCTTTCCCAGCGCCTGTGCGAGGCGTTTGGTCTCGACCGGTTTGACCAGGTAGTCCAGGGCGCTCAACTCGAAGGCCTTGACCGCGTACTGGGTATAGGCCGTCACGAACACGATCG
>WQYT01000122.1 GCA_009781115.1 Coriobacteriia bacterium | reverse complement strand
TACGATAACCTTGTTACCAACTTGGAGATACTCATAGAAAGCTATACGGACATAGACCGGGGTATTACCCGTGTTTTCTACATAGACATCCTTGTTCTTGTTCTGGGTAAAGTCATCATGAAGTAAAACATCTGGACTTGGATGTGCATGAAAGATATTCGTGAATGCCTGAGTAAAGTCTGTCCAGGCAAAGGCGCCTCCTAAGATTAAGGCGGCTATAAGGACTGCAGCAGCAGAAGCTGTTACTTTTTTCTTGGTACTCATCTTTCGATGAGGAACATGTGTTCTTGGCATTTCTTTCTCCTTTCGGATTAATTTGTTAAGAGTTGTTGTTAGTTAACGGATGCCTTACGGAGGGGATGCGCGACAGGGAAAAGCACGACAGCTTCTATAAGACAAAGAGTCTGATGCCCTTAAATGCATAACGATAGACTGGCCTATATTGAAAAAATTTTTGTTGGCAGCGTCTGCTGCAAAAGAAAAGTATTTGTAAACGTTAGATAGTTTGACTAAATAGACACTTTGGCCTGAGGAAGTATCGGGGATGTCCGGCAATCCCGGAAGATAGGTGCGTTTCAGAAGAAAAGAAGTAACTACGCGGAAATTATTACAGAGAGCCCCCCCCCCCTACATTTTTGCGAACAGAAGCACTACCTGCCCAAATAGGCATTGCCGATAGGTTTCGGCTGTAAGATACACTTGCTTCCGTAAGCTTACTTTGTAAGCTCGCAAAACTATAGTTTGATTGATTTATTGCGTCACACCTCCCTCCTATTGTCTTAGCTGATTACCTGTACTTACCGGTCGTGTCGCATACATCTCGCACCCGGATTAACCACAGGTTAAACGCACACTAAGATACCTGCGGCAGACTTACACAAGAAGAGTTTTACCTAAAAAGTGGTGATTTGTACCTTAATGGCAACAGGAGGCGATGTTTATCGCTGTTATTGCCGGGGCAAGCGGGGCTTAACGCAGATCATGTTGCCGCTCCGAATAAGGCGCGGGGCTAGCGCTCTGCTCCGCTGAAAACAGTCCACCGGACTGTTTTCCGGGCGCTCCGCACTGGGTCCCCGCGCGCTACACATGGGTTGGGGCTCGTTGCCAGTTCCAGTGTGGGAACACAACATACCCGTCCTCTGTGTTCCCCGTCACCGAATGTAGCTTCTACTGCGCTCCAAACAGGATCTTCATGAAATCTCGTTTGCCATAAAGAATCCGGTCGACAAAGACCTCTTCTCCAACGTGACGATAGAACACCGTATAACTGTCGCAGACCAAAAAGCGATAGTCCGTGTGGATGTCGATAAACGAATCCAGCGACGCGCCCAAATCCGGAAATTTTCTCAATTCCCGAAGGCGCTTCGTGATTTGCGCAATGACCGTAAGCGCAGCTCTTGGGCTGCACAGATCGTGCTCGATATACGTTTTGGTCGCGACCAGATCATCCTGCGCCCTTGGTGAAACCTGCACCTTAGCCATTGGAGATACCCAGCGCCGACTCGACCTCCTCAAGAGAAAGCCAGCCGGCTTCTTCTCCTGATTTTTGGCCTTGAGCAAGAGCGCTTAGAAGTTTGAGTGTGGCCTGGGTTTTCTCATACTCCTGAATATCGATGACAGCATAACGCCCCCGTCCGTTTTTGGTCAAAAAGACCGGCTCCCCAATAGCGATGGTCTTTAGCACTTCGTTGTAGTTCCGCAAGTCAGAGACTGGTTTGATGGTAGGCATACGCTCACCCCTTTCATCACTATTGTAGTAATATTTGTCGTAAAATTCAACGAAGGCAGTTCTTGGTTTCGAAAGAAAGGAGCAGCCATCACCAAAGCAACAAAGCAATCCAGCGAGACACGCCGGGGACCCTTGTCATACTTGGGTGATGAACGCCCCGGGGGTGGTTGTTACGCCAGACTGTTTTCCGGGCGCTATGCACCCTACCGGCTGATTGCCTGAACAAATTGGTTACCCTGCAGCGGTGGCGCGAATTAGTTGACGACCTCGCAAGTTACATGGCCGATGCCCGCACTGATCAGGCCGATCTTAGAGGCAGCCCCACGCGATAGATCGATGACCCGCAAATTGCCATGCCTATCTCTTGCATAAGGACCGCGATCATTAATGCACACAACCACACTCTTATTCCCATAAGTCACCCGCACTAAAGTGCCAAATTTTAGCCATCTGTTCGCCGCCGTCAGATCATTAGGGTCTCCCCTCCCTTTATACCACGACGCCTCTCCACTGAACGTCTGCCCCGTACCGATGCCATTCTGCGGCGGATCACCCTTCCCCGGATTTGAACGGTTGCTCTCTGCTTGCAACGCCGCATCCAGTGCTTCCTACTGCTGAGCAGTAAGCCCTTCAATATAGTTTTGCAAAGAAGCAAGCTTCTGCGTAATCTGTTCGCTCTGCCGTTTGAGCGAGGCGGTCTCGGTCTCCTGTGCTCTGAGCTGCTTGTCCAGGTTGGCCTGGACTGCGGTGTGGCGACTCAGGTCAGCCCGCAGACTATTGAGCATGCGTGCGTTGTTGTCAGACACCATGCTCGTGACAAATGCCCCAGGGGCATTTGTCACGAGCACCGGAGGTGCGAGGCGCTATAAAAACAGAGCGCCGCACTCGTGGCGTTCTGTTTTTCTGCATTTGGCTGTTGTATGAATCTGCTATACTAAAGGCAGAGGTGAGCCTGTCATCCCGGACGGGCGAGCGCCTCATTTGTATGAAGAGCCGCCTTACCCGTTAGTACGGGTCAGGCGGCTGCTTTTGTAAAGTACCCATAGGTACTGCAAAAGTATTGCGATCGTAGGGTACTGCATAGCTATTGCTACGACAATGCCAAACCAATCAATCATGGGTTACCTCCCTTCGCCCCCCGATCGAAGAAGCACAGCCCCTTTCTCTCGTGGTGACTATTACGGAGGCGCCCGCGCCGCCTGCCAGACAACAGGCTCAGTCAGGACTTTATCAGAGGGCGCTTACCGTTTTCT
>WQYT01000121.1 GCA_009781115.1 Coriobacteriia bacterium | reverse complement strand
TTTTGAAACCCTCGAGTGCAGTACTTGCAGCATAACGTCGGTGTGTCCATTTGCCCTCTCGTTTCGAGGGACAAGTGACGGGCTGGATATTCTGTTTTCAAACGAAATAAATTCGGTGCAAACCTTTTGCAGTGATAGAAAATCTTAACGTATCTACAACGACGGTATAGGACATCCGGCAGGTTTTCCACAGACATAACGCGGCGTGGTAGCAGTCGGAAAAGAGTTATCCACTGTTTCCACAAATCCAGAGCTCGCTCCCTGAATAGTCGGGCGGCTTCCGATGCGGTGATTCTGGAAGGCGGCTTCAGCTGGCGGGCGGGCTTGTCCAGTTTGCCCCGTCCCCTTTGTCGCCAGTAGATGCAGTTTTGGTCGGGGCATTTGACAGCGGCGAAGCGTCAATCATACAATGGATAACCCTGTGTAAAGATAAGTTGATATTTGCAACTGTGTTGGGAGGCATGATGAAAAGGACTTATCAACCTAATAATCGCCATCGTGCTAAGACGCACGGCTTCCGCGCGCGCATGTCGACCCGTGGGGGTCGCGCTGTATTGGCTGCACGCCGCCGGAAAGGCCGTCGCGCTCTTTGCGCCTAGTTTCCTTTGATGCGGTGGGTCTATGACTTCACGCAAAGTCGATACCATCGCATCATCTGAGGCGATCAGCCGGATATTCAAGCGCGGGCGCCGTTATAATGGCGACCTGCTCGCTCTCTACTCTCTTTCTCATACGCTCCAGGAGGCAGCAACTGCGCCTCAGGGTCGTGTCGCGTTCATCGCAGGCAAGAAACTCGGCGGCGCCGTGTGGCGCAATCGTGCGAAACGTATCTTGCGGGCGGCTTTGGCGCAGGTAGGCGGGACTCAGGCGGGCTATGATCTGCTCCTTGTCGCCAATAGCCGGACTACCGAAAGCTCATCACCCGAGATCGCGGAAGAATTAACTATGCTTTTCAAGGCGGCTCATATATAATGGCTCATACGGAAACAACGCGAGGCGTGCGCGAGTCGCTCAAACGGCTGCCCCGCCTGGTACCGATTTTCCTGATACGAGGGTATCAGCAGGTGATCTCTCCCCTCCTTCCCCGATCCTGCAGATTTGTACCGACGTGCTCCGCTTATGCGGTAGAAGCACTACAGCGCTATGGTGTACTAAAGGGCGGATGGCTCGCAATCAAGCGTATCTTGCGCTGTCATCCCTGGAATCCCGGAGGGTATGATCCCGTACCTTAGGGCGCCAGATTCCCGGGCGTATCTATGGGAATCTGGGAGCAGGCTGAGCCTGCGTAAGGAGATATGATGTGGACTGCGATAATTAATGCACTTTTTGAGGCGCTGAAGCTGTTCTACGGCTTCACACGAGACTGGGGCCTGGCCATCATCCTGATGACCCTGGTGTTCCGTGTCCTTGTGTGGCCGCTGATGACCAAGCAAGTGAAAAGCACGGTCGGCATGCAGAAGATCCAACCTTTGATGAAAGAGGTTCAGGAGAAGTATGCTGACGACAAGCAACGCCAGAGCGAAGAGATGATGAAGCTCTATAAGGAGCAAAAGGTAAGCCCCTTTGCTGGTTGTTTACCCATATTGCTCCAGATGCCGCTGCTGTTCGCGTTCTATAGTATGTTGAACATCGCCCGCGCAGATAAAAGTGGCGTACTGGCAGGCGGCGGCCCTCTTTACAAGTCGCTGGCGCACTACTCCTACCTGCCAGTCCAGATCACAGAAAAGATCAGTTTCGTATTCACGAAAGTGAAGATCGATCCGGCGCCCTTCCTGAAGTTCATTCATCTTCCCGGAGTGAAAGCTCCCGGATTTCTGCCGGATATCATGACGACTCCGGATATGGTATTGAAGGCACACGGCGGCTGGAACAACATTTTAGGAGCGCTGCCTTCGTTGTGGCCCTACGTGGTGATCCTCCTGCTGTTCGCGATAGGGAGCCTGATACCGATGCTGATGATGCCGGGCGGCAATTCTCAGAATAAGAACATGGGTATTTTCATGTCGCTCTTCATGCTGGTCATCGGGTTCAATATCCCGGCAGGCGCCCTGTTGTACTATGATGTATCGACACTCTTCGCTGTCGGGCAGCAGGCATTCATCCAGAAGCGGATGGAGGCTGAAGAAGAGGAGGAGATCGCTGAGATCATCGCCGCAGAGGAGCCCAGCAAGAAAAAGGGCAAGAAAAAGTCTGATGCGGCAAAGGACGAGCCAACTCCGAAACTGACCGAAGGCGCCAGCAAGAACAAGGGGAACAAGAGCAACAACACAGGCGCTGGCTCAAAGTCTGACAAGAACAAGGGGAACAAGAGCAACAAGGGTAAAAATCCAGGGGCTGGTCCAAAGTCCGGCTCGCAGTCAAAATCCGGTTCAAAGAAATAAGGAGCTACGTGATGGAGAAAGAATATACTGCAACCGCAGAAACCGTTGAAGCTGCCCTGGACGAAGCGCTTGAGAAGCTGGGAGTTCAGCAGGATGCGGTGACCTATGAAGTTATCGAAGAGCCTTCAAAGTCGTTCTTTTCTGGCTCGAAGCCAGCGGTCGTCACTGTGACGATACGTGAGGATTACCTGCGTGAGCTTCAATCTGAGAAAGAGCTTGACGATGAGCCGACTGGTTATGATGAACCGGCAGGCGATTCTGCACCACGCCGTGATTATGAGGACCTGAGCGAGGAGGAAGTCGACGCCATCGCAGATGAGGCCATCAAGGTGTTGAAAGAGATCATCAGCTATTTTGATATCGATGAGGTGAACATCGACGAGTATGAGGGCGATGGCGGGGAGATCATTTTTGACATCACGGCCGAGAAGAACCTTGCGCTGTTGATCGGTCGCCATGGCCGCACGATCGATGCCCTGCAAGTACTCATGTCCTCGATCACGACGAAGCATTGCGGGATGCACTACCCCTTGGCAGTCGATGTTGAGGGCTACAAGCATCGCCGCAAGCAAAAGATCACCGAGATCGCGAGTCGTTCGGCGGATCGTTGTGCTCGCACCCATCGCCC
>WQYT01000120.1 GCA_009781115.1 Coriobacteriia bacterium | reverse complement strand
TGCTGAGCTTACGGTCAACTGGCCGGCCTGCTCGCCCACCACGACCGTCAAGGTATAGGCCGCTGTGTCGTAGATATAGGCGCTGTTGCCTTTGACTTCAGTGATCAGGTAGCTATACGTGCCCGGCGCGGTGTAGGTAATGCTGCCAAAGTTCGCCGTACCTTCGCCTGCGATCGTAATGGTTTTAGCGCCATTGACCGTACCCTGAGGCATCGGAGCGCCCGCCTGCGGCGTCATGAGGAAGCTGAAGACGTCTGCCTGCGCAGGTTTTATGCCACTGATGACCTTCTGCACCTGAGCAGGCGTCGCGGTGACGGTCTTAATCCAGGTGTTCTTGATATTAGTCCCTGTCACCACACTCTGAAAGCCAGCTACGGGAGCTTCGGCGACCGTGTAGGCGATCACCTGGCCTGCGCCATCATATTGAGGAGCGGTAAAGCTATAGAGCCACTTGCCCGCCGTATCCTGCCTGACCGTAGCGGTCTGCACAACGACGCCGTTAGCCAAAAGCTGGACCGCGACGCTGTTAGGCAGATGCGCCGCCGGGTCGTTACCCAGATCCCAGGTCTTTTCCCCCGAGATCGTCGCCATGACCGGGCCAACATAGGTGTTGGTATAGGTCACGTTAATAACCGGCGCGCAGGCAGTCCCCGAACCATTGACCACCGCAGATTGCAGGTATCCATACGGGAAGGGATCATCTTCGGTGATCGTATAGGCGTCACCGCTGTTAAGCTCAAAGGTCTTTGACTCGCCCGCCTTCAAGGTAAAGCGTGTCGGAGCGTCATTGTTAACTGTCATGGTAAAGCCAAAGGCGCGCCCCGATTCAGAGGCGGGAATATCATTGCCCGCAACGATCTTCTCTACGGTGATCTGTGTCTTTCCTGTCGTATTCATGCCATAAATGTTGGTAAAGACCGCCGAACTCAGCGCGTCTTTGATGATGCTGCCCGAGTTGCCAGAGCTCGTCGTGACATAATCAGGACCGGGCGTCTCGTACACGTCATAGTGCAGCCCAACCGGCAGATTGCTGAAAAGAGCTGTCTGGCCCTGCTTTAAGGTCAGCGTATTGCCGCTGACAAGAGACTGCACGGCCCCGCCATCGATCTGGTAGTTGTAGGTACCGCCATCCGCAAAATTAACCGTGAAGGTATAGTCCTGCGTCTGCTGTTGCGGCGTTAACGCAGAGCCGTCCGCATTTGTCACGGCCTTTCTGATCTCCAGAGCGCTTTGCTGTTGACGGTTATAAGCCTCGACGTACACGGGCGTCGTGCCCTGCGCGTCATCTAAGGTAATCGTGAAAGGATAGTCGGTGACAGCGGCCCCCGCGGCGTCCAGGTCGTAGGTATAGCCATAACTGGGAGCCTGCTCCCGAAACATATAACTGCCCGGCCCCAGGCCCGTCACGGTAATCTTGCCGCTGGAGTCAGTCGTATACAGCCCGCCTATTTGCGCCTGGTTGGCGCCGCTTACGCGATACAGCAGGAATTGAGCGCCCGCCACAGGATCCTGCAGAATGTCACCTGCGGGAGTCTTCGCGTACTTATGTAAGATGACCTTGGTCTTTGATACGGAGCCAGAAAAAGTGTTGGTGTAACTTTGGGTGAAATCATACCAGGCAAAAGCAGCCGCGGCAGAAGAAAGCAACAGCGCAAGCGTCAGCACGGCGCTGAAGAGCACCTTGTTGATCTTTCTTCTCTGTCGTCTTTCTGCCATCAATCCTGTTCCTTTTCTTTCCTGTCGCTCCGAAGAGCGCGGCGGCAAAGCGTGCTCGCGTTTTTGGAGCGCTCCTAAGAGCATCCCCTCACCCTGGATGCTCTTAGGAAGGTTCCTACGACGCCCGCCAGCGTTTCTTCCTGTCAACCACTTCTGTCTTGCGAGCCCCGCCTGCCTGCGTCAGACAGGCGGGGCTTTCTTGCTTGTTGTTGCGTGCTACTTCGTACTACTTACTACATTTCGTGCTACATTTCACTTACTTGCTCCAATGACTCTGTCAATACTTAGTTATACGTAATCGAGTTGCCGGGCGTATGCCATGTCGTATTGGTAAAAGTCCTTCCGGCTGCGCCTGTGATCGTGATGTTTCCGTTATAAGCAAAGCGGAAGCCCATGTTCGCGGGAATAGTCGCAAGAAGCGCCGGCGTGTTGGTAATATCAACATTTGCCATCTTCATCGGCGAGTCAGCGGTGCCATAAGCAAACAGTGCCGACAGTGCCGTGCAGTCGCTTGCATTTAGCGAGGTCAAATCCGTGCAATCATATGCGTACACGATTGTCAAACTGGTAAGCCCGCTTAAGTCAAGAGTGGTAAGGCCAGAGCTTTGCACTCGCAATTGCGCCAAAGAAGTACAACCGCTTACGTCAAGGGAAGTCATGCTGGGATTGCTGTACGCATAAAAGCTTGTCAAACCAGTAAGCCCGCTGACATTGATACTCGTCACATTGGGGCACTGTATGACGCGCAGCGTTTGCAGAGCAGGCAGTATGGTCATATCTACCGCAGTAAACGTATTATTCATCCTGAGATCCAGGAACGTAGGCGCAGTGCACTTATCCAGGCCAACGATGGCCTTATTGGTGGGAGTAGCGTCATAAATGGTCAGCCAGGTAAGCGACGTCAGATTGCTCAGATCAACCGTTGAAAGATTAGGAGCAAGGGTGAGCCTGAGCGTAGAAAGATTGACGTCCTTCGAAAGATCCAGGGCGCTTATGCTCACGTCGTTAATGACCAAGGTATCCAGCTGCGGATTATTGGTCACGTCAAGGGCTGAAAGCGCCGGTACGGTATTAATTGCCAGAGTCTCCAGCTTCTGATTCTGTGAAGGCAAAATACTGGCAATCTTGTTCCAACCAACTTCCAGATCATCTATGTTGGGGAAGAAGTTCATGCCCGTGATAGAAGCAATATCGGCAATCTTAGAATCATATGCCACAGCAGGATTTGCCACCAGATACATATTGGTCACTGCAGCAAGCTCAGCTGGCGACAAAACGCCGTCCTGATTGCTATCAATGGCGTCGATATGAGCCAGATTGGATTCGAATAACTGATTAACCTGATAGCCTGAATCCCAACCGCCTGCCTGCATAATGAGTGCGCGGAAGTTAGGATCGGGGAAGTTCACGCCGTCAATAAGAACATTGCCATCGGTGTCGACAACTGCCGGAACCCCATTGACGTCCGCAATGTGGTCAGCGTCGCTGCCCGAGTCTGGGAGCCCATTTGGATACGTTTTCTGCAGGTCGCTGACAAAGGTTGAGTCTACAGAAATCTCATCGCCAGAAAGGTTGCTGTCATCTTTAACGCTACCGTCTG
>WQYT01000119.1 GCA_009781115.1 Coriobacteriia bacterium | reverse complement strand
TGAGGTTTCTGTACCAGCGGCAGCGAGACATCGTCGACGATCTGCTCCAGGCGGCGAACACAGTGTACCCGACCCTTGTGTTTAAGGTTCAACAGACGGGGCGCCGAGGGCGTCGCCCCCTACACATTGATGCAAGTCGTTGCCACTCCGGACAGGCGGGGCGCCGAGGGCGTCGCCCCCTACGCATTGATGGAACCCCTTGCCGGGTGGTGACAATCACCCCTGGGGTGATTGTCATTGCTCAGAGACGCGAAGTCGATCTGCGGCTCGCTCCCGCTCCCGCCGCTCGCCGTCGTGTATTTCTTTGGAAGAAACCTGCTCGCTAACTTGTCTGGTTGCTTCCAGTAGTTTATACTTATGTTTAGACAACAAGGGAGGTGACACGTATGGCGACAACAACGTTAATGAAATGGGGCAATAGCTCAGGAGTTATTATCCCGAAGTCGATCTGCGATCTTCTTGGTCTGGAAAGAGGAGATAAGCTCTCCATTGATGTGAAGTATTCTGGCGTTATTGAGATCGTGCCGGAAGTTGTACATTATCGCCGTCGTCGGCGAGTAACGATAGATGATCTCTTTGCTGATTACAATGGCTCGTATAAGCCACAAGAGTATGACTGGGGTCCTCCGGTCGGCAAGGAGATGTGGTAATGGCGTTATTCGAACAGGGCGACATCATCAAGGTGAGCTTCGATCCATCGCTGGGTCATGAACCCCAGAAGCTTCGACCCGGTGTCGTGGTCAGCACGACAAAAAGTAATCTGATGTCCAGCTTGGCATTCGTAGCTCCAATAACAAGTATCGATAATAAGTTTCCCCTGCATGTTAAGATCGTGTCAGATGTCGATGTCAGAGGATACGTTTGCGTGGAACAAACCAGGTCACTTGACCTGTCGGCAAGATCCTGTGAGCAGGTTGGCAAGCTGAATGATGATGACATGTCAGAAATTCTCGAGCGGCTTGGAGCGATCTTCGGACTCTAGGTGTCCAGATGTTGGGCGATGCCGCTCGCTTGACTTCGATATCTACGTTAACAATAATGAGTACGAATTCGTAGTCATATCGAGTTGATATCGATATGCTCTTGGAGAACATCCAGCGTTTAAGCTGAAAATAGTTGAATATGTTATTTAACTCTAGTATTATTAGAGTTGCACTGCAAATCTGACTAGTACTGAGGAAACTATGCCAAGTGTGCGTGACTACAAGATACTGCAACGCTTTTCCGGCATCCCGATAAGCACCGATGTGCTGCTTACTGCATTCAAAAAGTATGCGGCGCCGCATGATAAGATCGCACGCTTGGTGCAGCAGGGGCTCTTGCTTCGTTTGAGGAAGGGCCTTTATGTCGCAACGCCTGATGGCGCCCATCAAAAGGTTTCGCTTCCCTTGATAGCGAACCATCTCTATGGGCCGTCGTATGTTTCGCTGGAGATGGCCCTTGCACTGTATGGCCTGATACCAGAACGCGTATTTTCTGTGTACTCGATGACTCCTGAAAGAAGCTTCGTACTGTCCACTCCGCTTGGCTTATTTACCTATGTGCATTGTCCACGGGCGTATTATTCGCTGGGGATCACGATGCGTGAAGAAGAGAACGGCACGGTACTTATCGCTCGACCAGAAAAGGCGTTGGCAGATTGTATTGTGAGCGCAAAGGGTGTCCGGATACAATCCGAAAGAGCCTTGCGCACATTCCTGTACGATGATCTGCGCGTGGACGGGGACGCGCTTGCCGAACTTAACATTGAATTGTTGCGCCAGATAGCGCAGTCAGGCTACAAGAAAAAAGAGCTGGGGTATTTGTTGAAGGTGGTAGAAAATGGCTAAGCAGACGCTTTTTGAACAGATGATATCTGGCGTAGAATACGCCGATGAGGCCGAGAGGCAATTTCTCGTCCGCGAAGCCATGCAGAAAATTGCGCTTGTGGGACTTCAGCGGGCAAGGTTTTTTTCTGAGGCAAGTTTTTATGGGGGAACTTGTTTGCGGCTGTTCCATGGGTTGCCCCGGTTCTCTGAGGACATGGATTTTTCGCTGCTACATCCTGATCGGAGCTGGACGATCGAAAAATACTTCAAGTACTTAGAGCAGGAATACGAAGCGGCCGGCGTTGAGGTGAGCATCTCTCGCAAAGAAAAAAAGGGCGAGAGTACCATCGAGTCAGCCTTCCTGAAAAGTGATACCGCGCTCTATCAGATAGTACGCAAGGATTTGCCACACTTAAAGATCAAGCTTGAGGTCGATATCGATCCGCCGCTGAGTTTCGATACCGAGCATCAGCTTTTGATGCAGCCTCGCTCCTCTATGATCCGGTGCTTCACGTTGCCCGATCTTTTTGCGGGCAAGATCCATGCGCTGCTCTATCGCAGGTGGCAGAAGCGGATAAAGGGTCGTGATTGGTTCGACTTTGCCTGGTTCGTTCAGCAAGGGGCTGTGTTGGATTTGACGCATTTGCGGGAGCGGATCAGGCAAAATGATGAACGATTTGCCCAAGATGTGACCGATCGCAGCATTCGCCAACGCTTGCTGGAACGTATTGAGGCAACAGATATTTCAGTGGCAAAGCGCGACATTGCTCCGTTCATTGTCGACCAGGATGTTTTGGATATATGGTCAAAGGAATATTTTGCCCAGGTAGTGAAGCTTATGCTCACGACGGAAGGACTCCAGGCGCACCGGAGCCCCGGCCGTTAGCTCTGTACCAGGGGCAGAAAAACGTCGTCGACGATCTGTTCCAGGTAGGCTTTGCCGGCCGGCTCGCCACTGATCAGCAGGCGAGCGCGCAGCAGCTCGATCGGCACGGCGAGCACGTGATCCGGCACGTCGGGGCGCGCTTCGCCGCGCCTGGCCGCTCGCTCGATGATGATGCGCGTGTGGGCGAGGTCGGCTGCCTCCATGTTCTTTTGCAGGTCAGATGAGGGAGCGGCGCCCGACAGGCCGTCGCCGATGATGCCGATCATGACGTCGGGGCTGATCTCTTCGGAGCGCTGTACGTAGTTCCGGAGGAATGCCAGCATGTCACTTCGCAGGGCGCCGGTGTCCGCTGGCTCGGTGGCAAAGATCGAGCCCTTGGCGCGCAGGACGGAGAGCACCATCTCGATGCGGCTGCTCCAGCGCCGATTCAGCACGCTGCGGCTGGTCCCGGCGCGCTCGGCCACGCCTTTGAAGCTGAGCCGCTGGTAGCCGACCTCTGCCAGCTCCGCTGTCGCCGCTGCGATCAGCGCGTCCTCCAGCGCGTCTCCGCGCCGACGGGTGGGGGAGGCGGCTTTCTGTGCCCGGGCGTTATGGCGGGCTGCTTGTCTCTGGGGCATGTCTTTCTCCTCTTGTGTTCGCTGGTGACAAACACCCCAGGGGCAATTGTCACCAGAGGTGACAATTGCCCCTGGGGT
>WQYT01000118.1 GCA_009781115.1 Coriobacteriia bacterium | reverse complement strand
GCAAGGCAAAACTGCAATCTAAGATATCTATGAGCATAGTTGCAGGACTACGCTTTTACCTAAAAAGTAGTGAATTGGACCTTAACGGCAAGAAAGGAGGCCTCCAGCAACCCGGACAGGCGGTGCATCGGGGCAACGTGCGCTACGAATTGGCGCGTGTTGTTACCACTCCGAATAGAGGCGCACTGGGTCCCCGCGCGCTACGCATGAGTTGTGACTCTTTGCCCAGTACCAGAGGGGTGCCAGGGGCGTCGCCCCTGCGCATTGATGCATGTTGCTGCCCCCCCAAATAAAGCGCGCCGGGTCCCCGCGCGCTACGATCGGCTGCTAATCAGGACAATCCCGACTAACGCCAGAACAGACGACCGCAAGGCGATAAAAGAGGCTTACCCCTCCCGATTGGGACTTGACATCGCCTTCACTGACTTTTGCATCAAATTTACGGTTATTGGGTGGTTTTCAGTGGGTTTTTGCCCGAAATAGGTCATTTACGCCACAAATCAGCCAAAAACCACCCAATAACCGTAAATTTGATGCAAAAAACCGCTCCTCTGTGTTTCCATGCACCAGGCCGACATGCGTTACGCGTGAGTTACAGCTCATTGCCCAGCCCCAGTGTGGCAAACGCCCTTCGAGGCGTTTGTCACGAGCGCCAGCGGCGCGACTTTTTTTCTAAAACAGGGCGCCAGCAGGCGTTCTGTTTTCTGACGTTTGCTGCAACCCAGACAGGCGATGCGCCGGGGGTGACGCCCCCTACAGAGCGGGCGTCAGCCAGAAGCACTACAGATGACGCCTTAAGAAACTGCCAACCGGAACAAACGGCTGCGAGGGCCTCGATGGCCTGAGCAGCCGCAGGGTTTTCTCTCAGCTATGAAGAGAAATCGGAGGGGTACGAATGCGAGTTACGCAGCCGCGCAAAGGCTTGAAGTTAGCAGGCGCTTACGCGGCGAGTATGTCTGAGCAGGCGTGCCCCTCCGATTTCTCAACGGCTTGCATCTGGATTCTGCGACTACGCGCAGAATGACATGGGCGGGGCATCTGGATTGCCGCGTCGCGCTACGCGCTCCTCGCAATGACAAATGTGTGCTAGGTTGGCTCCGATACAGGGGCCAGGTCTTCTTCGTTGTTGGACTCGGTGACGACCAAAGGCGGGCCCTCGCCTACCTCGCCAAAGAACTCAAGCGGGGTCTTGTTGCGGTTGGCGCGCTGCATGGCTATCAGCTCGGAAAGCACCATGCCGCCAAGGATGCAGGCCGCGCCGATCACCTCATAAGTTGGCGCATGACGCGTCCAGAGCCAGCCAGCAACGCCGCCAAAGAAGGACTCGGTGATCTCGATTAAGGCGACCCGGCTGGGCGGCAGGCGCTTGAGTACCCATATCTCGATCATGAAGGCCAGCGCAGAGGCAAAGATCGCGCAGAAGATGATCATGAACCAGACTTTTGCAGACGGGGGCATACTCCACTTCTCGCCCGTGGCAACCGATAGCACCGTGCAGGACACCGACACCATCAGCATCTGAACAAACGTCAGCGTAATGGTATCATGCGAGTGCTTGGGGTGCGCAAGCCACAGGATGTGGCCCGCGTAGGTAAAGGTTCCGATCAGTACCAGCGTGTCACCACGAACCCAGCTGATCGACGACGCTCCAAAGGTGATGCCAGACATGAAGCACAGTCCGGTCACGATGAATACGGCGCCGAGCACCGTACCAATCGTCGGCCTCTTGCGATAGATGATCGCCGCGGCAACCGGCGTGATCACCACATACATCCCGGTAATAAACGCGGAGCGCGCCGCGGTCGTGCCGCCCATCGATGCGGGCAGGAGGCTCATGGTCTGCAAAACGTAGCCCGCAGCAAGAATCAGCCCGGCAACTCCGCCAAAAATCAGATCACGGCGGTGCAGGCGCTTGAAGAGTTTCGGGCGCAGGATCAACAGGAAGAGCGCCGCCAGCGCAAAACGCAGCGCCAAAAACAGGTAGGGCGGATACACCCTCAGAACGCTTTGGACCGTCAGGAAGGTGCCGCCCCAGGCAAGCGTCACTCCCAGCATGGCCAGCGTGGGCGCCAGCCGGTGTTGCGTGAGTGTCGAGCGATCAGGCATGAGAGGTAGCCTCTTGCTCGGGATCAGTGCTGCCGGCTGGATTGCCGCGCTCGCTCTGCTCGCTCGCAATGACGGAGGCAGGGACATCTTGCTCAAGCTCAGCAGAAGGCGCGCCGAGGTCGTCGCGCCCTACAGAGTCAGTGCCCGGCTCAGCTTCCTCCTCGGCGCGGATCTGTTTGGCCTCGCTCCAGAGCTTTTCCAGGCGATACTCATCGCGCGCATCCTGCAGGAAGACGTGCACGACCACGTCGAGGTAGTCAAGCACAATCCAGCTGTCGCCGCGCCCGCCCTCGCGCGCCGCGGGATGGACGCCCGTTTCGGTGCGTACGCGGCGCTCGATCTCATCGACGATGGCCTCGATCTGGCGGTCGTTTGCGCCGGTGGCGATCACAAAGTAATCGGTCAGGCCAATCAGCGACGCCATAGAGAGCGAGACGACATCGGTCGCCTTCTTATCGAGCGCGGCGGCAAAGATCGTCTTGACGAGTTCTTCTGAAGTGGGACGTTGTTTTTCCATGTAGTTTCAGGTTCCTTATCTATCGGAGGTTAAAGCAGATGATTCACCCTCAACGTCATCACGGACGTCAGTCGCAGGATCCAGAGTCCCGCATTCCTGACTGGATTCTGCGACTTCGCGCAGAATGACAGGAGAAACATCTGAAAGAAGGGTGTTGCGCCAGGTGCCGCGTAGCTCGGGCGGAATTTCGCCGGGGTCCAGCTCACGGAGCGCGGGAGTAATGGTCGCGGGGTCGGGAAAGACCACGTCCTGGCCGATCTCTCCGCGCATCACAAGCGCGTTCCAGACGCGGATCGTGTCGGGGTGCATGACCTTGCGGCGGCGCACCAGGTGGGCCATCGAACGCTGGTAGGCCTGCATGAACAGCGTGTCAAGATCAACCGTGCCGACCATCTCGCGCAAGTCGGCGATGTTGGGCGACAGGCGCGTCGGCTCGATCATGTCGGCGATGTAGAGCAGCATGTCGAGCGGCGCCATGTCAGGCACACCGACCGTGTGGTGCTCGATCGCGGTGATGATCTCCGGGGTCTGACTCGCGACCTCCGGGAACTGCGCGGCCACGGCTGCTGCCCCCGTATGCGCGTGCAGGATGGCGGGGGCGGCCAGTACCTCGGGCGTGATGTCATAGCCCATTGCGCGCGCCTCTTCGATGAGCTCCGGCTTAGGCACGCAGCGATCCCAATCATGCAGCAGGCCGGCCAGATAGGCGCGCGGCTCGTCAAGGCCATAGACGACGGCCATCTGCGCCGTGCATTGCGCGCAGCCCAGCGAGTGGCGATAGCCGTACTCGTCCTCACGCGCTTCCAGTTGCTCCTTGATGCGAGCGACCAGAAGATCGAAGTCCTGTTGATTGTCGAGAAAACTCATGCGCCTTCTTTTC
>WQYT01000117.1 GCA_009781115.1 Coriobacteriia bacterium | reverse complement strand
TTGACGTTGGAGAGCGCGGTCAGCGGCCCATAGAGGCGGTTAAGATAGGCGGTCAGCGCGACCACGGTACCGACGTCGAGGACAGCGCGCACAGCCATCGCGCCGCCCCAGCCGTAGACGATAGCGGTGGCGATCGAGGCGGTCAGCATGAGCGAGATGAAGAAGAACCGCGCGTAGAGGCCGCGCGTGATGCTGATGTCACGCACGCGGCTGGCTTTGTCGGCGAACGACGCGCTCTCCTTGTCGTGGTCGCCGAAGAGCTTGACGAGCAGCGCGCCTGCCACATTGAAGCGCTCGACCATCGTCGAGCTCATCTGGGCATTCAGGTCGTACTGCTCGCGCGTGATCTTCTGGAGCTTGTCGCCGAGCCAGTGCGCGGGCAGCGCGAAGACCGGCAGTAACACGAGTGAGATCAGCGTGAGCTTCCAGGAAAGGAAGAACATCGCGGCGAGCACCAGCGCGACCGAGATCAGGTTGCCGATGACCGTGGACAGGATGTCGGTGAAGGCCTCCTGGGCGCCTTGCACGTCGTCGGCCAGGCGGCTGACGAGCGCGCCGGTCTGCGTGCGCATGAAGAACGCGACGCTCATGCGCTGGACGTGGTCGAACACCTTCGTGCGCAGGTCGTAGATGAGACCCTCGCCGACTTTCGATGAGATCCAGCGCTGCGTGAGCGAGAGCAGCGCGTCGAAGAGCGCGAGTCCGGCGACCAGCGCAGCAAGCTCGACGATGAGGCTGATGTTCTTGCCCATGATGCCCTTGTTGATGATCTCGCGATAGATGAGCGGGTTAGCCGCGCTGACCGCAGCGTCGATGCTCACCAGCACTAAAAACACTGCGAGAAACTTGCGATAAGGCTTGATGAAGCTCAGAATGCGGCGCGTGGTGCCCTTGGCGACCTTCTGATCGACGACCGACTTATCCAGCCTGAGCGAGTGCAGGGCTCTGCCGGGTCCTCCTACCGGTGGCATGTGGCAACCTTACTGTTTAACAGGGGTGATGCTGTCTGTTCATTTATTGCGCGAGAAGCCAGCAGTTCGATTTGTTTGATTGATTGCATATGCGTAGCATAGCGCAAAATCGCCGCCGCGCACAGAATCAGCAGCTTATGCCCGTGTTGCGACCGAACTATCAATTTGATAGAAACTGATAGTTAGTTGATAGTTCCTCAAGTGCTTTGTCATGGAGGCGTTTTTTGCGCATGAAATAAATGATGTTTCCTATCCCAATGGTGAAAAGCAGGAGGAGAAGATGAACACCAGGGGATTGCTTTGATTTTGCAAGATCAATTTCAGCTTGCGCTTGCCTGATTACTCGGTTTGCCAGAGTAATTTCAAGATTTCCTTGCGGCAGATAGTCTCTGGGGCTTCCAATCGCATCATTAACTAACCCCGCCAGTCTCTCGCCATCGATCAGGCTTACGCCTGTCCGCGCAGCCATTTCTGTAGCATTGCGTGTAAAGGTGGAGTTTGTTACCACAGAGGCAGAGTTTGTGCCGTAATACTCTTTAGCTGTAAATGCCTCTTGAACCGCGGTATTTGAAACTGAACCAGAATAGCATTTTGCCTGAACAGCGCTACGATTTCCCTCTTTGCTTATCAGCAGATCGGCGCCATAGTCATTGCTGGCAGGAGTCAACTCTACCGAATAACCCAATCTACTGAATAGTTCCTTGAGGAAGTACTCAAATTCGACGCCCGCCATAGCATTTATGCGATGGTAATCTTGCAGTAATTTTTGCTGTTGATAGGCTTCGGTTTGCAGCCGCTCAATTTCCTGTATCTTACGCTGCGTGGCGATGATGAGATTTCGGTTTCCCTCTTGTTCGAGAGCCACTATGTTACGCTTCATGCTCCAGCAAACTAATCCTCCCACGATGAGAGGGAAAGCCAGGAGCACAAGAATGGTAAGCGTAGAACAGAGAAAAACAAAAGCAGCGAAAAAGCAACCATACATAAGCGCGTTGTATATCTTTTTACGTTTTGCTTGTAACTCCATGCGGCTTCTTGCTACTCGGTCTGATAGTCTTTATGTTGACAGAATAAAGTATATCGAATTTCTGTGATCACAACAGGTGAAAAAAATAGCATGATCAAGTGCGAACCGGCTTCTTGCGGATGGCGATCAGGGCGAGGATGTCATCGAGGTCATCATCGGCTCCAATCTCGTAGTGGATCCAGCCGCCCTGTTTGCCGCAGGGGTAGCGGTCTTTCCAGAGCTGCTGGGCTTTAGGGGAGAGAGCGGGTAGCGTTGCTTCAAGTTTTGCGACTTGCCCGTCGCCGATCTGCAGAGTGGCGACCAGCGCCTCGCGCGCGAAGAACACATAGAGCAAATGCGCGCTCTTGTGTGAGAACTTGTAGCCCCAGCCATAGTCCTTGCCATAGGGAAAGCGGAGCTCGCGGGACAGGTCGTAGCGTGTGGCAAGCTGCTGTTCCAGAAGTTCCAGTTGCCGCTGTGCGCTCACGCCGATGAACGTATCGATCTCAGTCACGGTCGGCGCCTGTGTTTTGTCGGTCATTCGCTCGGGCATAGTGACTGCTCCTTCGCCTGTCTGTTATTCTCTTACCGATGATACTCCAGTTGAGCGGTTTTCTGGGCGTAATGGAAGAAGAGCCGCTCGTGTATAATACGTTCTAATATCTTTGAGCAAAAGGAGTAATTCTATGAGCAAAAAAGCCGTGATCGTTGTTGATATGCTGAATGATTTTGTGACCGGAAGCCTTGCCTGCGAGCGAGCGCAGCGCATCATCGCGCCGATGCAGAAACTGGTCGAGGCCGCGCGCGAGCACGGGGTGCCGGTCATTTACAGCAACGACGCTCATCTGCCGGGCATCGACCATGAGCTCGAGCTGTGGGGAGAGCACGCGATGGCAGGGACGCCGGGCGCCCAGGTCATTCCCGAGATCGCCCCGGCAGAGGGTGACTACGTGGTGCCCAAGCGCCGCTACAGCGGATTTTTCCAGACCGACCTCAACATCCTGCTGCGCGAGCTGGGCGTGGACACGCTCATCATCACGGGCCTGCATGCGCACATGTGCGTCCGGCATACCTGCGCCGACGCCTATCAATGGGGTTATTCTGTTGTGGTGCCCACCGATGGCGTCGAGTCTTTCACTCAGGAGGACTTCGACGGCGGCGTCAAGTATCTCAAGGAGACCTATGCCGCAGACATCACCGATATCGATCATATCGTGAGCGAGTTTTAGACGGAAGTCTGACGAACACAGGGGGCCGGGTACACTGGGTGAGACAGGGGGACGGTTCTTCTGTCTCATTCCTTTGCAATGAGACACCTGTCTCCGACCAATGAGACAGAAGAACCGTCCCCCTGTCTCACCCAGTGTACCCGGCCCCCTGTGTTCGCTCGCAAAGAAGGAGGAGACCTACATGCCAGCTACGAAGTTCAGCATCGATCCGCGGGTATTCGAGTTGCTGCCGGGACTGCGTATCGCGGTCGTGGTGGCGCGCGGCTTCGACAACACCGTCCCGCTTGACCTGAGCGCCGAGTTCGCGGAGCAGGAAGCCCGCCTGGGCAAGGAGCTCGACGGGGTTGAACTGGCTCAGTATCCGATCATCCGCGCCTGGCGGGACGCGTATAAGCTCTTTGGGCAGAAGCACAACCGTTG
>WQYT01000116.1 GCA_009781115.1 Coriobacteriia bacterium | reverse complement strand
CTCAGGGCGCCCGCTGAAGTCGCTGTCCCACTCGCTCAACGGCAAGCAGGGGCGCTTCCGCCAGAACCTGCTCGGCAAGCGCGTCGACTACTCAGGACGTTCGGTCATCGTCGGCGGGCCAGAACTCAAACTGCACCAGTGCGGCCTGCCCAAGCAGATGGCGCTGGAGCTGTACAAGCCCTTCGTCATGAAGCGCCTGGTCGATCGCTACAAGGAGAGCGAGGAGCGCGAGGGCGCGGCCAACACGAAGGCCGCCAAGAAGCTCGTCGAGCGTCAGCGCCCGATCGTCTGGGACGTGCTCGAAGAGGTCATCGCGGACCATCCCGTGCTGCTGAACCGCGCGCCAACGCTGCACCGACTGGGCATCCAGGCCTTCGAGCCAGTGCTGGTCGAGGGCAAGGCGATCCATCTGCATCCGCTGGTATGTACTGCGTTTAACGCAGACTTCGACGGCGACCAGATGGCGGTCCACCTGCCACTCTCCACTGAGGCGCAGGCAGAGGCCCGCGTGCTCATGCTGTCCACGAACAACATCAAGTCACCGGCCAACGGACATCCGCTGGCGGTTCCTTCCCAGGACATGGTGCTCGGCATCTTCCACCTGACCTCGATTATCGAAGGCAAGCCGGGTGAGGGGCGTATCTTCATGTCTGCAAAGGAGGCTGTGCTTGCCTATGATAGTCGCTCTGGCCTGGACCTGCAGGCGAAGGTCAGCATACGTTTGACGCGCGACTATCTGGTCAAGAACAGCGCAGATGACCGCGGCGGCACACTGGTCAGCGCCGGTACGCGCGTTGAGACTTCTGTCGGGCGCATACTCTTTAACCGGGCCTTCCCGGATGACTATCCCTTCATCAACTACTCGCTTGATAAGAGCGGCATTGCGGCCATCATTGAGGACCAGGCGCTGCGCTATTCCACGGCAGAGACTGCCGACATCTTAGACCACGTCAAGGACCTGGGTTTTCATTACGCGACCCACTCTGGCATTACCGTGTCGCTGTATGACGCGATGATCCCCTCAAACAAGCAGGAAATTCTTAATGCTTACGAAAAAGAGTCGCTTAAAATTGAGGAGCAGTACGAGGCCGGTTTGCTGACCGGCGCCGAGCGCCATCGTCAGACTATCGACATCTGGAATCGCGCGACCGATGAAGTGGGCGACGCGATGGTGAAGTCCTTTGATACGCGCAATCCGATTTATCTTATGGCGCAGTCCGGCGCGCGTGGTAACCTCAAGCAGATCCGCCAGCTGGCGGGCATGCGCGGGCTCATGCAGTCGCCAAAGGGCGACGTCATCGACCGCCCCATCAAGACGAACTTCCGCGAGGGCCTGACGGTGCTTGAGTACTTTATCTCGACGCACGGCGCCCGCAAGGGTCTGGCCGATACGGCGCTCGGTACCGAGACCGGCGGCTACACCACGCGGCGCTTCCTGGACTTTGTGCACGACGCCATCGTGCGTAAGGAAGACTGCGGTACCCACGAAGGTGTTGAGACCTCGCTTTATGCCGAGCATAACGGCAAGCTTGACGCCAACCTCATCGGGCGCGTCCTCAGCGAGCCGGTTAAAGGCGCTAAAGGCAAGGTGCTGCTGGAGGCAGGCGCCTATATCGCAACGCTTGAGCAACTTGAAGAATTTGAGGCCGCGGGGGTCAAGACCGTCAAGATCCGCACGGCGCTGACCTGCCTGGAAGGCCGTGGTATTTGCCAGAAGTGCTATGGCTATGACTTGAGTAACGGCGCGCCGGTCGATATCGGCACGGCGGTCGGCGTCATTGCGGCGCAGTCCATCGGCGAGCCAGGCACCCAGCTGACGCTGCGAACCTTCCATACTGGCGGCGTGGCCGGATCCGACATTACCGAGGGCCTGCCGCTGGTCAACGAGATTCTTGAGTCGCCTAAGGCCAACCGTGTCTTTGCGGTGCTGGCAGAGATCGACGGTACCGTCAGCGCTATCGAGAAAAGCGAGAATGGCAGCGTGGTGGTCATCACCGGCGCTAAGCGCACCCAGTGGCGCAGCCCGGTGGTGGGTAGCGAGGCGCGCCTGATCGTCGAGGTAGGCGCTGAGGTTGCCGCCGGCGATCCGCTGACAAAGGGCCGCCCCTATGGCCCCGATCGCTTAAAGATCGTCGGTCGCGAGAAGATGCTGCACTGGATCATCAACGAGCTCCAGTCGGTCTATCGTGGTCAGGGCGTCGAACTGAACGACAAGCACTTCGAGATCATCGCCTCGCGCATGCTCTCAAAGGTCAAGATTACCGACAGCGGCGACTCGGACTTCCTGGTTGACTCCTATGTTGACCGGCTCCAGTACCTGGCAGAAAACGATGTCCTGATTGCCGAGGGCAAGGCGCCCGCAGAGGCCCACGATACGCTCATTGGGCCTTTGCAGATCGTCCGTGCGTCCATGAGGTCATTGGGCAGCGAGAGCTTCCTGTCGTTGGCCTCGTTCATGTGGACGACGACCGTGCTTGCGCAGGCGGCTATCGAGGCGCGCGAGGACAACCTGGTGGGCCTGAAAGAGAATGTCATCATCGGCAAGCTGATCCCGGCGGGTACCGGTATGAAGCATTACCGCAACGTCGAGGTCAGCTACAAGGGCACGCGCCTGCAAGGCGAGACAGCGACCAGCATCGACGCCGCCCCTGACGTGCTGCGCGATGACTTTACGGCCATCGAGGCCATGACGCCAGAGCCTGCCGAGTGGGACGTTGATCCCGATGACTTCGTGCGCTCGATGAGCTGGAACGAGGATGACTTTGATGCCAACTTCGATGCTTCGAAGTACCTGGGAGTCAGCTTCGACCCGGATGTCATGCTGGGTGGCGAGGTGGATAATGCGGGCCCGGGCGGCGCTCCGACGGTGCTCTATGACTTCGATGAGCTGATTGGCGGGGCAATCCCCGAGGCGCCCTCTGACGCAGTACTGGTGCCGAGCGCTGAGCGCGAGGCAGCCCTGCTCAAGACCGAGCTGGCGCCTGATCCGTTGCAGCAGACACTCAAAGAGATCGGCGTGTCTACGCGCTGGGTGACGAAGTTTGCCGAGGCTGGCTTTGCCACGGTGTCAGACCTGATGGGCCGCAGCGTCGATGACCTGCTGGATATCCCTGGCATCGGCATCAAAGCAGTCGAAGAAGTGGAGTCGGGCCTTAAGGCCCACAAGTTCCCCCCCCTGAAGGACTAAGCATACAGAAAACAGAGCGCCCCCGGGCGCTCTGTTTTTAAAAAGAACTCGCGCCGCTGCCACCCCGGGCCTGGCAACAAGCCTCAACACATGCGTAGCGCGTGCCGACCCGGCGCGCGTTGCCCGGGCTGGCAACAAACTACAGAAAACAGAGCGCCCTCGGGCGCTCTGTTTTTAGGAAAAGTCGCGCCGTTGGCGCTCGTGGCAAACGCCTCGGAGGGCGTTTGCCACGCGTCTATCCTGCAACACCGCGGAGAAAGCGGTAGGGCGATTTTGATTTGGGGCCCCAGGTCGGCCTACGGCAACACGCGTCGCCCGCTGAAATCGACATGCTGTCGATTCCCGAGACGCGGGCTTTGTCGGGCGATCCTACGGCCTCCTCCCCAAATCAAAATCGCCCTACCGCTTTCTCCGCTCCTATCTACCCCCAAAAAATAACCCGGTACAGAAAACAGAACGCCTGCGGCGCCCTGTTT
>WQYT01000115.1 GCA_009781115.1 Coriobacteriia bacterium | reverse complement strand
TATACCCATGGGTATGGGTCGGTAATCAGCTCGGTAAGCGAGACAAACCAAGGTGTACTGCAGTTTCTGATGGGTGGTGTCCCATCTACTGTTTCACAAGAAGCAACAGGGACTCTGACTGGCTTGGCGTCAGCGCAGCAGCGACAATATTTTGGTCCGGGGATGACCGACTATATCATTACGAACACCCAGCTGAACGAGTTTGATTATCCTCAGACAGCCACAAAAAACGCAACTGGCAAGACAACTGATATCGTTGGTGTGAAGTTTGGAGGATTCCTGCGCCGCGTCGCCTGGACGATCAATTATGGCTCAAGCAGCATCCTGTTCTCAAGTTATCTGAAGCCCGATTCTATCGTTGTGAGCAATCGCGATATCGTGAGCCGTGCGCAAGCGATCGCGCCGTGGTTCGACTATGACCCAAATCCCTCTCCTACAATAGTTGACGGACGAACCTATTGGGTTTTAGATGGCTATACCTCCAGCACGTCATTTCCTTACTCCCAGCCGCTCTCAAGTGGCGTTGACCAAGGCAAGAACTATCTGCGCGCTTCGGTAAAGGTAGTTGTTGACGCACAGACGGGCGCAACGAAGATTTATGCTATCGGTGACGATCCGATCCGGGACGCCTGGGCAAAGATATTTCCTGCGGTCATTACCCCACAAAGTGAAATCCCCCCCGATCTTGCAGAGCACTTCCTTTACCCTAAGCGAGCTTTTGACGCACAAGTGCAGATGTATCTTACGTATCATATTACCGATCCGATGACCTTCTATGACCAGGAGGACTTATGGCAGGTTTCAAAGGGCGCTGATGGCAACCCGGCAACAGCTTCTTATCTGATGCTTGCCCTTGACGAAGAATCCAAGCAGTTGCGCCTTCACATGATCCAGACGTTCTCGCCCGCTAATACCCCAAATCTGAGCGGACTTCTGACGATTGGATGCGACCCGGGCAATTATGGAGAGTTGGATGTTTATCAGCTGCCAAAAGGACGGGCGATCATGAGCGCTGCCCAAGTGAACGCTGTGATCAACCAGGATCCGACGATCGCTCCGCAGATCGCCCTGTGGAACAAGAGTGGCTCGAACGTGGTCATGGGTAGCATGAGCATATTGCCAGTGGCTCATTCTGTTGTTTACGTGCAGCCCGTCTTCCTGAAGGCGCAGAAAAATGCGGTGACTCAGCTGGCGCGCGTGATTGTGGTCAATGGAAACAAGGCTGTGATGGGGCTTGATCTTAATGACGCGCTTGATAAGCTCTTCGCGCAGTAGGCTGAGAGTGGCCTACGTGATCGCGTTTTAGTGTTCAGGTGGGAGTGACGAGGGGAGCCATGCTTGCGAAAGGCAGAGATTTTGTAGGGGGCGACGCCCTCGGCGCCTCGCTGCTCGGGCGAAGGTAATGCCCCAGTCTTCTCCACATGCTTTGCGCGGTTATGCGCTGGCGCTTGTTGCGGGCGTCAGCTGGGCGGGCGCCGGGCTGATTTCAACGTGGATGCGCCTGGACCCGATGGTGGTAACCGGCGCCCGGACGCTTTCTGCGGCGTTGATTCTGGGGCTGGGGTTGCTGATCTTTAACCGCCGGGGTTTCAAGGTTTCCACCTCGCCCCGTTCTCTGGGGTTTCTGCTTGTCTACGGGGCGCTTGTTACGGCGGGTATGCAGTTCACGTACTTCAGCTCGATTAAGGCTAATGGAGCGGCACTGGGCACGCTGCTTAAGTATCTGTCGCCGGTATTCTTGCTGGTTCTAGGCGCGCTTTTCTTCAAGCGCCGGATCAGGATTTTGACTGCAACTGCCGCTGCCGTTGCGCTTTTTGGCCAGGCCTTAGCGATCGGGTTGTTCAGTGGGGCCGGTCTGGCGCTTACTCGCGCAGGACTTATCTGGGGTGTGTGCAATGCGGTATTCTTCACGCTCTACACCGTGATGGGAGAAGTGGGCAACGACCACTACCAGTCGTTTTCTCTGCTGTTCTACGGCCTGGCAATTGCCGCTGTCTTGTGGCTGATCGTGCTGGGGCCGGTACGGGTCATCACGCCGTTTCTTCAGGTGAAGCCGCTGCTGCAACTGCTTTTGCTGGCCAGCGCCTCGACTATCCTGCCGTTTTCTGCCTACCTGGTCTCCATGCGCTCCATTGACTCGGCGCATGCGAGCATCGCGGCGATGCTTGAGCCCGTGGCTGCGGGCGTCGGAGGCTTTCTCTTTTTCAGGCAGCCACTGACTGTGGTCCTGCTGGCAGGCGGAGCGCTCAGCCTGGGCGCCATCGCAATCATGCGCCTGTCAGACATCCGCCAGGCATGTTGATGATGGATGCCAGATGCCAGAGCCAGATGCCAGATGCCAGATGCCAGCGGCGTGTAAAAAACGCGTAGTACTCTTATCAGCTCCCTTGCGTGATTAAGAGCAGCAATTTATACTATGAGCATGGTATTTACAGGATGAGGAAGGGCAAGATAATGCAGATGTTCTTAAAGCGGCTGTTAGCGGCGGCGTTATCTTTCGCATTGGTATCCGGGATATCTGTGGGAGCGGCGCCGGTTGCTTTTGCAGCTGAACCTTCGCAGGAGGCGACAGCGACAGCGACAGCGACAGCATCCGTGGAAACAACTTCCAACGTAGCAGTTTCAAATACCGTTGCTCCCGTGGCGACTGCAGGAACAGACGTGTGCGAAATCGGCAGCACTCGTTATGCTACGCTTCAGGATGCGCTTAATGCGACGCCACAGAATACCCCGACTACAATTAAGCTCTTACGAAACATTTCGGTGACTACGGGGCTCAGTATCTCTTATGAGACCATTACTTTTGATTTGGACGGTTATACGCTGGCACTATCGAATACTGGTGGTAATGGTTTAACCTTGACGGATAGTGTTATTGAGTATTCGAATCCAGGAAGCTTTACTGCTTCCGCAATCGATGGGAGCGCCCTTGTCATCAAGGATGGATCTTGCGAGTTAACGGGTGCAAGTATGCAGCTTAGCACGACGAACAACGGGTCTTCAGCTGGAAAAGCAATCGCCAGTTCCGGTGACGCGAAAGTGGTGGTCAATGGAGATGTTAGCGCAAGTGGCCTTAACTCTAATGGTGTTTCATCATTTGATAATTCTCAGGTGATAGTGAATGGCAATGTCCTTGCAAAAGGAAGAGCCTGGGGTGTATTCCCTGTTGACAGCTCTCAGATAACGGTTAACGGTAACATTATTGCGACAAGCGGCGATGGTGTTTCCACCAATAGTCCTGATGCGCGCGTGAAGGTAATTGGAGATATCCGGGTGGGGACTAATGACTTAGAGGGATACTTAAGTAATGCGGTGTATGCAGGTTACGGTGCAGTTGTGACTGTGCAAGGAAATCTGGTTGCTACCGGCAAAGCGGCGTACGGGGTCATTGCAGATGAAGGCTCTCAGGTAACGGTGACCGGCAACATCAGCACTGATAATGGCGAAGGGGTTCATGCTGATGGAAAAGATACTCGCGTAACGGTGACCGGCAATATTCTGGCGCGGGGTGAAGATGGCGCTAATTGGGCAGTCAATACAGAACATGATGCAGAGGTGGTCGTAACCGGCAATATTATTGCAAAAGGAGAACAATCTGCCGGCGTCTGTGCTGTTCGTGGATATGCTACGATTAACGGCAATGTGACCGCTCGTGATGGTACTGGCGTGTTCGCGTCGCCCGACTTTGTTGGTCCTGATGCTGCCGGAGCACGAGTAACGATAAATGGGGCAATTACCGCCCTGACTTACATTACTCTTGGAAATGCGACTGGTTATGATGCTCATTTGAAGCCTTCAGACTTTACCACGC
>WQYT01000114.1 GCA_009781115.1 Coriobacteriia bacterium | reverse complement strand
CCCCTGCCTTTTTTTTTCTTTTTTTTCGGGGACAAAAGGGGGGAAAGGGATGGGTTTTTTTTTTTTGGGGGGGGGGGGGTGCGGACGATCAACCTTTTTTTGTTGGGGGATTTCTTTTTTATTAACGCAGCCCTCAGAGCCATCGAGGCCCTTCGGCCTGTTTGGCAACGATTTGCAACTCATGCGTAGGGCGCGACGACCTCGGCGCGCCGTGTGACAATCACCCCTGGGGTGATTGTCACCTATGGTTTGAGGCAGGCCAGGGGGACGACGTAGACGCCGTCGTTTCGCTGGTAGGCTATCTCGCCTGCGGTAAGGATGACCAGAAATGCCGCCGTGCCACCGTGCCATGAAGACACTTCCTTCTTGAGCGTAAGGAGCTGTTCTGCAGCCTGATCCTCAGTCTCTGTGCCGAATTTAACTTCTATCGCTCCCCAAGTTCCATCAGGAAGTTCAAGGATCGCATCGCATTCAAGGCCGCGTGCGTCACGATAGTGGGCGATAGACGCGTGCAGAGACTCGGCATAGATGCGGAGGTCACGGATACAAAGTGACTCGAACAGGAAACCCAGGGTGTTAAAGTCGTTGAGCAGTTTGTCAGGGCTTGCCCCCAGAAGTGCTGCTGCGATCGAGGGGTCACAGTAACGACGAATAGGAGAAGTTCTGATGGCAGTCTTTGATCGGAGCGCCGCAGCCCATGCTTCCTGTTCATCCAGCACATAGAGCCTGCGAAGAGCGTTGAGGTATACCGCGATGGTATTGGTCGAAAGCTCGCCTTCATCAATGACCATGTCTGACCGTAAGGTCGTCATAGCTGCCTCGGTCGACTCGTTCCTTGCGAGCGAACGCATGAGGAGCTGTACCCGCTTAGGGTTCTTCTCGATGTTGTCGACTCGGGAGATGTCGGACTCTATGACCGCCGCAAGATAGTCACGTACACGTGCCGCAGGATCGTTGCTCTGTGTTACTACTGATGCGGGCCAACCTCCACGGACGATGAGCAGGGCGAGCTCTTCCTGGGAGGCCGTGCTGCGAGCATATATCTCTTTTTGTCCGATGATGTCGCTGAGTGAGACCTCGCCGTTTGATTCGCCTGATTCAAAGAGGCTCATGGTGCGCATGACGACCTTTGAGAAGCGACCAGCGCCCGAGTGCTTGATTTCTTTTTCTGGAGGCACTGATGACCCGGTGAGGATGTAGCGTCCATTTGTCTGTTCGCGGTCGACCGCAAAACGGACAGCATCCCATAGCACGGGGATATCCTGCCATTCGTCAAGCAAGAGAGGTTTTTCTCCTTTAAGGAGAAGAGAGGGCTTCTCGTTTGCGATCTTTTGGTAGTCTGATCGCTTGTCGGGGTCTTGCAGAAAGCGCACCTCGCGCGCGACTCTTCTTGCTGTTGTTGTCTTGCCGCACCACTTTGGTCCAACGATCTGCACAGCTCCTGCTGAGTGGAGCGATTCTGCAAGAAGCTGATCAGCGATGCGCGGCCGATACTTGCTATCTGGCACGGGAGCAGTTGTCATCGATTGGTCTGCCATGTTAGGTATCCCTCTGGTTATAACGTATATGATCTACCAGTATGCCATGAATCAGGATGATAATTCAACAAGCTACTTGGTGATTTATCATAAAGTTACTTGGTGATTTGTAATTTTTAGTGACAATCGCCCCTGGGGTGATTGTCACGAAAACGCCAACAACTCTTCGACCTTGATGTCGAAGGCGTCGGCTAAGTCGATCAACGTGTAAAGCTGCGGGTTCATGGGCGTGTTCGGCTTCGACTCGCCCTTCTCGAATTTCTGATAGGTATAGACTGAGATACCGGCACGATGAGCCACTTCTTCCTGGCTCAGCCGCTTCTCTTCCCGGAGCACCCTCAATCGCGCGCTGAGTTGCAAAGAAAAAGCGTCATGGCGCTTCTCATCCCCTGAGTGCCCTGAATTCTTCATAAGTTAACTATCCGCGAAAATTCCTTATGACACTACCATACAAGTATGGTATTATTAATGAGGTTTAATGTTAAACAGATAAAACGTAAAAAAATAAATCAAATAAATTCCGTAATGGGGGACTGGTTACTGGCTCTATCTATATGAAGGAAACTTAGCGTCGCCAGACGCTGGACATCAAGGAGGGGCACTTTTCGTGGGGGAAACAGTGAGAAAACGCGGTGAGGTTTATGGCGCCGCAAGCTGATAAGGGGATATCAGGAGGCGGAGGGCTTCCGCAGATCTCGGCAAGTACGCAACAGTTGACCGCGCTTGTAAATCGAGCTCAGAGCGGCTCGTCAGAAGCTTTCGCACAGATCTATGAACTCTATTTCGATCGTGCGTATTACACGGCGCGCAAGGTCGTGCGTGACGCCCAGGTTGCCGAAGAGATCGTCCAGGAGGCGTTCCTCCGGATCCTGACCAAGATCGACACGCTGCGTGAGCCAGAGAAGTTCAACAGCTGGTTCTTTTCGATCGTCTACTACGAATCCACGCATTACCTGCGCGATAACCGCAAGGTGTCCCAGGCTGAGTCGCTCGATGCGCTTGAGGACTACGACCCCACAATACCCGAGGCCTTCGACCCTGAGTTCCTGCCGCAGGAAGCGCTTGCGACCAAAGAGGATCGCGCCCTGCTGCTCAGCCTGATCGACAAACTCACGGTGGCACAACGGCTCGCAGTCGTCCTGTATTACTACGACGAGCTGACGATCCCCCAGATAGCGGAAGCGCTCGGCGTCAGTTCACCGGCGGTGAGCAAGCGCCTCTTCGATGCGCGTACCGTGTTGAAAGCGGGTTTCACCCAGGCCTCACGCACTGCCACGGCTCCGGTCAACGTGGATCAGAAGCCTCTTGTTCTCAGCAAGCTAATGAGCGAGGATGTCTCAGCCGAGGAGAGCGGCGCGGCAAAGGAGCGCACCACTGCCTGGATAGCGGGTTGCCTGCCAACGCTTCTGGCGTCGCAGATGTCCAATCCTGCTCTGGCCTCACGCGCTCAGGTTTTCCTGAATGCCGGAAAAGGTACAGCGACCGCAAAAACTTCAACTCGTGCGCCACATCTTGCAGCCAAGATAGCAGCGCTTGTCGTTGCCCTTGCCCTGGTAGCTACTGCCTGTGGTTACGCCATATACAAATATGTAGGGGGCGACGCCCTCGGCGCCCCGCCTGTTGCAACTAATCAAGAAGCTGCGGCGCCTGCCGCCTCGGTCACAACAACTTCTACACCTACCGTGTCTGCGACACAAAGCATTACAACGACGACACCTGCGGCTACTCCAACCCCAACCCCAACTCCAGCTCCGGCGCCAGCGCCAAAGTCGGCGGCCCCGGTGTCCCAATCTGCGGCTACACCAGCCCCGGCGCCGACTCCGACCCGCCCCGTGATCGCGATCGTCCGACCAACACTTAGCTATCCGGCAGGCACGCCCGTATCAGCAACGCGGATCCTCGCCGATGCGTGTGCGAGCGCTTATGACTCCCAGGGCGCGCAGGTTCCCGTTACGCTCAGCGGTTTGGCAGCGGTGGACTTCAGCATGCCCGGCAGCTACCAGGTCTACTTGCATGCAACTGACCACGCCGGCCTGAACGCAAAAACGAAAGTACTGACCATTGTCATCGAGTAAGAACACAACAACAATTCCTGCACGGTCTTGTCACCCCGAACAAGCGGGGCGCCGAGGGCGTCGCCCCCTACGCATGAGTTGCAACGTATTACCCAGTACCGGCATTGGCATATCCCATCTGTGTGTAGGGCGTGCCGACCCGGCAACGATTCGCAACTCATGTGTAGGGGGCGACACCCTTGGCGCCCCGCCCGTTGGACTTAGGTAAATCGCGCGCAACGCGCATTTT
>WQYT01000113.1 GCA_009781115.1 Coriobacteriia bacterium | reverse complement strand
TGAAGAGCGGCTTTGCCTCAAGCGCGCTCAGCACGAAGGAGCCCTCGCAGCTCTCGACGGGCGTCCCGGTCCTGTTGCGCCTGATGCGCGACGAGTTCACGCCCGTGAACGCCGACGGAGCAAAGGAGCGCTCCGAGGCTTGGTTGGCCGCCATGTTGCCGGCCGTCATTTCTTCGGGAGCGGCGAGCTCCTCGACGGTGGCGCTGGTCGCGCGCGCAAAGGCCTTCAGTGAGAGCGCCCCGCACGGCGGCACACCCGCCCAGCACGGTACACCTGCCCGTACTGCCTCAGGGATGCAGCGAGCGGCCGCGGGATCAAAAGGCCTGCCTCTGGCGGGCAAGGTGGGCATCGGCCTTGCGGCCTGCGCGATCGTAGGCGCTGGCGTCTGGGGCGCATTCGCACTGCTGGCGCCCCATAAGACTACGCCGCCCGCGCCTCAGCAGGCGATCGAGAGCCCGGCGCCTTCACAGGAGTCCAGCTCAACACCCGCATCGACGATGCAGGCGAGCCAGACCGCGACGCCGACGCCCACACCGACACCTGCGCCAACACCCACACCGGCGCCCGCACCAACACCAGCGCCGGCACCCGCGCCGAACAAGCCGTCGGTGATCGTGAACCCGGCGCCGACGCCGACACCGACGCCCAGGCCGACGCCCGTACCTCCGACCATCACGGTGGCACAGACGACCCTGAGCTATCCGGTGGGCACGCGCATCTCGGCGCAGCAGATCCTCCACGACACCGGAGCATACGCGACCGATGCGCAAGGTCGCACGGTGGCGGTGAGCGTAGGTGACCTGAGCATGCTCGACACGAGCGCGCCGGGCGCCTCGCACCTGTTCCTGCACGCGACAGACAGCTCAGGGCTCAGTGCGAAAACCATAACCATCACGGTCGTGATCATATAAAAATGTCGGCGCGCACATAACGCGCGCCGGACAATGCAGGGGTACAAACGAGGGAAGAAAGTAGGGAACGATGAGGGACTCAAACCGTCAGAGCGAGGGACAGGCGACCAGTGGAGTGGCGATCCCGCCTGCTGAGCAAGGCGAGCGGGACGTGCCATCATTGCTGTTCAGCGCCACGCCGTCACGCATGGCAGCGCGCAGGCGGAGGACGGAGTTGCGGCATCGCCTGTTGGCAATGGCGCTGAGCGCGGCCTTGCTGCTGCAGCTCATCGCGCCGATGGCAGCCCAGCAGGCAAATGCTACGACCACCACCGCAGGGGTAGGCACGGTCAATGCGAGCATCACGAACGCCGACAACGGATCGGTGGCCTTCGACGGTTCCGACGGCAAAGCCAGCACGGCGCAGATGAGCTGGTCGCAGGTCATAAATCATATCGCGAATGTTTATAATTTGCAGATCATTCTTTCGGACTTGCCTACAGACAAAGCCAATACCCTCGAAGTTACTTTACCACTTGGTATGTGCTATCAATACACGACAACTGCCGCTTATCTTGCCCAGGCAGGTCAGTTTGCAAATGACGTGGCATCATCGAACTATACAAGGACTCCCACAATATCTGACTATACCTCATACAATGGGACGTTTTCTTTTACGCTCAAGGCAGGGGTGCAAGCAACCACAGCAACTATTCCAATTCAATTTGACCCGAGCATCAATACCGATACGATCACAAACGCGGCAAAAGTAACGCTTTCAAATGAAACCGGTTCAGTAGCAGAGACTCTTAAACAGGTAACGCGCACAACTGATACGGGGCTGCAGTTGAACTCCACTACTGTGACTTCAGACTATACCTTTACTGATGGCGATGCTTTGACGCTGGATAGTAGCCTCCGAAGCTTTCGTACATTGAAAACTGGAAACGCGTTCCCTTGCATGATCACAGGGGCAACAGTCAACTTGAAACTTTCTGACCCACGGGCGCAGCTCATCAATACGGATACAAGTGGACAATGGGCACTGGTTGATAATGGTGGCGGTAGCTATACCTTCACCTATACGCCTCCTGCTGGAGTTATTTATGCTAATGCTTTTACCGTACCATACGCAATCGAGTTTCCTGATACAGCGGGATGGGCAATGGGCGATGTAGTAACTATCGTGTATGCTGTTGGCACACAGGTCACGTATAAACAATATGATGAAAATGATCCTGTTGGCAATATAGGTAGCACAGTTAGTACGACCTCAAATATTGGTCCCTTGGCCGTCTCGGCAACGACGGGGCGCCGTACCTTTACCTATCAGCAACCAGGCGAAAAAGTATATGTTAATTACATATCAAATGCCAGTTACGTTTCTTCTGGTATGACAGACCCCTCCACAGATGTTTCTTTTGATGCCAATATTAACTGCTCAAATCCTGATCCTGCAATCAATGATGAAATCAGTTCACTTGGAAAATTCACTGTGGGTAATGCTGGGGTCACTGACAGCGCGCCGAAGAGTGTGGACATTCATTTCGACAGTACAGCTTATGGAGTCTTAAGCGTCTATCTGCCCTATACGGTAGGCGCTACTCTTACTTCAATACGTTATAAAACGACCACTCAGCCAAGTTGGCAGACGAAAACGGTCAATGTAAGAGCTGATACTAATGGCCGTGCATATATTTCTTATGTAACGCTTG
Source organism: Coriobacteriia bacterium (assembly GCA_009781115.1). GTDB lineage: Bacteria > Actinomycetota > Coriobacteriia > WRKU01 > WQUG01 > WQUG01. Next base: position 1,265 of record WQYT01000113.1, on the reverse strand, counting down.
GTTTGAACAGCAATCGTGCCGAATTCATTACGGACCTCAGCTATGATCTGGGAGTGATTCCTGCTGATACGTCTATGCCTAATAATAATTCGAACATATGCATCTATTGTGGAAAATGGCTTGGCGCCAACGACTTGATTACATCAGGAATAGCATCGATCAGAGTATACGACACAACAGGTGCGGCAAACGACACGGGCGATGGGTCGGTAACCACGAAGCGCATGGATGGCGATTGGTATGTGGGCAACGTGTCGGTACCTCAGATGGTTGCAAGCGCCGGTAGTGCATTAACATTTGGTAGCTTTGTTTCACTGAGCGGAACCAATTCGAATGGGAATGCGACTCTTGAGCATCCCGAGATATATATTCGCTCACAGGTCGTGGATGAAAACGGGAATCCTCTTCCGCTCAGTAATATCAAAATAATGACTTCCGCTGCTCGTGTAGGCGGCAGCGAAGATATAACAGATTATTGCACGATCACACATTGGACTGTTGATGAGAACGGAGATGGCAAAGATGATGCCATCATTTATAAGATCGACACTACAGGTGTGCCGGACAGTAAAGCGGCTTTGGCGAATACATATATTAACAGTGCCGGTTCGATAACCTCTTATAATCTCGATATTAATTACAGCATTCCAACGACGGTACTAACACCGACACAGTCATATAACAGCCGCGATATGGTGTTCTTGCGCTGGCCGGGCAAAATGAATGGCGGCGGCCTTAACTCGACTGTACGCTCAGTCACTGCAGCAAGTGATCCGGCAATCTATGCCAGCATCAGAAACGGGGAGACTTGGTCAACCGGCTATATCATCGCGCAATCAACACGGAGTACTAGCCTTTACGGCGTAAACTCCATTCAATCCATCTTGGTTACCTCTCAGATCAAGCAGGGGACAGGCACAAGTTGGCTTACCTGGCAGGAGGGCGATGAACCGATCCCGGTCGGCGTCTCGGCGGGGTCAGGCTTCGAGTTAAAAACTGACATCATCAACAACGCGGGCGCTACCGTCTCGGGCACAGAAGCCTACATCCCGATCCCGAAGGTCGGGCAGAACTGGGGTTCGTTGCAGTCACAGGCAGCCCAGCTCACACTTTTGTTGAAAGGGGCGGCAACGGTCGATGCCACAGCGGGCTCGGGAACCGTTGGCAGCTACACGGTCAGGTACGGCATCGATGTCACACCGACTGACAGCGGCTCAACCCTGCAGGGCTATGCTTGGGTCAACGCCGCGGCGGTCACCGACTGG
>WQYT01000112.1 GCA_009781115.1 Coriobacteriia bacterium | reverse complement strand
TCGCCTGCTGCGATATAGATCCAATCTGCGAAGTAGGCGCTATGAGGGCTGATGCACACAAGAACCTCTGGTGCGTGCGCGGCAATGCGTCGCGCGACTTCCCGGTAGGCTGCAAGGGTCGCACTGATCATACGCTCCTGGCCACGCCCGACCGCAGGCACCGCAAGCGGCGGATGCGGGACGATGTAGGCGGCTTTCAATGCCATAGGATCACCTTCTTTGCTCTGTCACTCTTCTATTGTAAGGCGAGTTGCTCTTGCAGGTGCGGATGAATGGGCGCTACAGCTTCTGGCGGAGTAGTGTTTCTCGCAGAGAAGTATGCTGATTATGCTATGCTTTTCCAGTAAGAAGATGGCTCTTGCCGAGCAGAGTGTGAGCGGCGCTTTGGCGAGATGACAAAGAGCAGGAGATCACGGTGGCACGTTTCGCGTATGATTTTCAGACCCCCTATACCCCCGAGCAGGTCAACGCGTTTTTGAATGATTTTGCGCAAAAGGAAGGCTTCAAGTTCACTTCGCGCGATGGGGAGCAGGTATTGAAGAAAGGTTCCGGTTGGGTTTCTGGCCCGCAGTTCGTCCGGGTTCTTATCAGCCCGGGGACGGTGCACATCGAGGCATGGATCAAGTACGCGTTGCTGCCGGGCGTCTACGTGGGAGAGATGGGCCTTAAAGGCTTCATGGGCTTTGCGCTCAAAGATGTGCTCAAGACGCGCGTCCGCAACATCATCGCAGGGCTCGGTGGTACGCTGCCTGCAGATTTATAGGTTGCGGGCTCCTGAAAGATAACAACACGTAGGGCGGCAGATGGCGCATAATCGTTCGCACAGCTCAAAGCATTCTCGCATTGTCCTGCTTACTGGAGTGATCCTCCTGGTGGTTGCGGTGGCGGTGTTCGCTGTCGTCAGCTTGAGCAACCCAGGGTCACGATCATCGGTGTTTGCCGATATCCAACGTGTGGTTTCCGGCAATAAGCCAACGCCTCCGCCAGCTCCAGGTGATCCGACAACTGACCGTGAGCGCCTGATCGTCTCTGCGTACTCCTACTTGGGAGTGCCCTATAAGTTCGGTAGCAAGGCGCCCGGGCTGCTCGACTGTAGCGGCTTCACGAAACTGGCTTATGCGGGCATCGGGGTAGCGATCCCCGATGGCTCGTACAATCAGGCGCAGGGGGAGAAACCGCTCACATCTGTCGATCAGCTCCAACCTGGCGACCTGATCTTCTATCGCTTCAAACAAGGCGCGGGCGTAACGCACGTCACGATGTATCGTGGCGACGGTTGGATCATCGGTACCACCACTCCTGGTCAGGCGCATAAAGTGAGCCTTTATCCAGCAAGCGACGATCTCACCCATGCTGGCTGGACGCTCACGTATCGCCATATTGTTTTGCCCGACGAGAAAAAGTAGATTTTCACGCTTACAAGCACCAACAAATTCAGCAAAAAGTAACGCATGATGTCCTGACATTCTTGTATTGGGTATACTATCAATGGATGATACTGTACGCATTCGAGGGAAGGGAATATACCCGATGAAGTTAAAGCGCATGTTTACGGGGATTCTGGCAGCTTGCTTATGCCTTGCTACGGTTGTTGCGCCTGTTTCGGCCAACGCGGGCACTTTAAAGCCTGCACCAACTCCGGTGATTTTTGTGACGGGAACTGAGGTGGCTGCTCCTGCACGCTATACCGTTGCTCAGATGAAGGCCTTGGCGGACGTTAATGCAGCTTCAGCTTATTATCCCCAATATGATTCCTCTTGGGTCTATAAGCATTCAGTACTGGATAGTTCTGGCAATTGTCGGATATATTCGTCGACTGGTGTTTCGCTATGGACTTTAATTGGTAATTCCCAATCCCCCGGACTCTCTTCAGGCGATTCAATTACCTTCACCGCCAGTGACGGTACTTCAAAGAACTACCCGTATGACCCGGGTTCTGACGCGCTGGCAACGGAGCGCTTTGTCTATGGGGTTACCTACGTTACACCGGAAACACTGCCTCATGGCGTGCCGCTCATCGCCTGGAGCTCCTCTTATGTTACCCTGGGATCCGCAAATCCAGCGACCAAGGTCGCTTCTTCTCAGCTCCCCATGCTGTTAGTGGGGCAGCTCACCGATACTGATGTCAATAGCCCCTATTTGTTCAACTCTTCGGGCGGTGCGACAACGATCACCGTGGGCGCCCCGGACAATTCAACGGTTCTGACGGTCAACGGTAAGGCTTATACGGCGCTTGATCTGTTGAAAAAAGCCGCAGTGACCAGTAGCTTCACCTACAGCGCCGCAGGCGGCAGCAAGACTGATTACGTAGAGGGCGTATCACTTGCATCGCTGCTTTCCGATGTGGCAGATACTGCCACGGTGACCTTTACGAGCGCGGATGGCTCAAAGACAACAACTTATACCATGACCAAGGCGCAGCTCGTGGCCGCCAACGCCGTACTGGCTTACGCGGTCGGTACGAATGCAAATTATCAGGCTCCTGTCAGTGGAGGCAAAGGCTACGGCCCTTCACCTACGTTGTACCTGGATGGGAAGGCGCCCGTCACTCATATCAGCGTTGTGAAATCTACTCCCGCAAAAAGCACGGGCTCTACCAGCAAAAAGAAGACGACTCAGCCGCCGAGCAAGAATCAAAAGAGCACTCCATCGAGTTCAGTGAAAGCAGCGCCTACTTCAGCGCCGGCGTCACTGCCTAAGACAGGGGATAGTAACGCCAGTCTGAGCTTGGCTCTGTCGGGCGTGCTGTGTGCTGGAGTGGCAGCCGCCATCATAGCGGCTCGCCGCCGCCGCATCCGGAATAGTTATTAGATAACCCAGAACTTACTGTGGCAGAACAATATGACACCGAGCGGCAGGTACTGCCAGTAGCTTCGTTGATTCCTGCTAACCAGCCATTGGCAGCAGATGGTCAGAGTTCAGGGTCGTCAAAGTTTTCCGCTTGGGCGATCCTCGCGATCATTGCTGGTGCGTTGATAGAGTTTACTCTGGTTCTCATGTTGTGCGTAGTGTTTGTTCCGTCCATACGGAATGCCATTAACCATGAAGTCATGCTGCTTGAGAATGCGCCCGTGACTCAAACCGCTCAAAGCTCAACACTGTCCGATAGTGCGCAAGTCACAACTCTGGACGATGGCACACGGGTTGTTACGCTGTCCGACGGGACACAGATCTTCGTGCTACCCGACGGAGAAGTAGTTTCAGGGTCTGACGACACCCAGACTCCTGCGCCTGATGACAGCTCAGGGTCAAGTGATATGCCAGCCCCCGGGCAGCCTGATGATGGGCAAACAACGCAACCAAATGAAGACTTTCCGGTGTCTGTGCCAAATCCTCCCCAGACAGATCGCGAGCGGTTGATCACTGCGGCTTATTCTTATCAGGGAGTACCCTATGAGCAAGGTGGTACAACTTCTAAGGGGCTTGATTTTGGCGCCTTTACCATGTTGGTCTATGCGAAGGCTGGCGTGACTCTTCCTGTTGACTCATCCGCCCAAGCGAAAGGCGAGAAGCCGCTCAACAGCCAGTCTGAATTGCAGCCGGGGGATCTGGTTTTCTTTCATTCTTCCTATGCGTATGGTGCGCTTCCGAATGCGATATATTTGGGCGATGGTTGTGTTGCTGGTGTCGATATGTTTGCTTTTGGCGCCGATACGAGTTATGTCTCAAAGGTTGACTATTACGATCTATATAGCAATCTCTACGCAGGGCACATAACTTATCGCCATATCGTTTTGCCTGACGAGAAAAAGTAGCGATCCCGGCAAATTCTGCTTGACGACTCTCTTTACTAAGTGTACTATGTGAATTAGTACAGTTAGAGAGGAGGCGAGAGCCACGCTCAATATCGATCGACATTCGGGGAAGCCAT
>WQYT01000111.1 GCA_009781115.1 Coriobacteriia bacterium | reverse complement strand
TACAAAAAAGAAAGTAGCAGCTTCTGCTGCCGCTGTACTTATCGCAGCTCTGCTTTTAGGCGGAGCTTTTGCCTGGACAGACTTTAGCCAGGCATTCAAGAATCTGTTTCATGGAACAGCTACTCCAGATGTACTTTTGCATGACGACTTTGCTCCGGGAAAGAACAAGGATGTCTATGTAGAAAACACCGGAGATGTACCTCTGGTAGTACGCGTACAGTTTGCAGAGTTCTTACAAGTTGGCAATGACGTAAAGATTGGAACTGACGCTAAAGACTCATCTACTTGGAGAGTTCGTCAATGGGCGGGAGTTAGCGTCGGTAGTGATGGTACCGTAGCTGCCAATGACAACCTCCATGACTGGTTGATGAGCGGAGCCAAGAAGTGGTATCTACCCGGAACAAGCGAGATAGGCGACGTTGAATACAAAGGAGCAGTTACCGGTGGTAACGGAAACACCACGAAAGAGACCCTTACGCCTGCTCCTGTTATCCTGCTCTCTGAATACGTAAAAGACCAGACAACTCAGGCAAAATATGACGCTGATAACCCTGATGGCTTCTGGATTTTGGATGATAGCGCTACTGGTAACGGTTGGTGTTACTGGTCTAAGCTTCTTCCCGCAGGAGAAGCTACTAACCTACTGCTTGATAACGTCACGCTAGACCCCAACAACAAGCCTGATGATAACTATGCCTATAACATTGACGTAAGACTTCAGGCTGCAAACAAAACAGAAGCCTATAAGTTAGGCGAGAATGGAGATATCTCTCCAGAAGCAAAAGACTTAGCCCATGATCTGGCAGCAGATGTCCTTACCGCCGACAATGGAACCCTTTTCAGAAGCACGACAGTTCCCGGTGTCTTTGAAATCTTAAACCCCGATGGCACCTCAAAGAATCCCAGAGAGTATGTCTATGACGCAGATAATAGCTTAGGTAAAGACAAGAAGTTCTCAGGAGATGAGCTACCTTGTGACAAAAATGGAACAATCACACTGAGCAATGGCAGCTTTGCTCAAGCTACTGACAACCCAAATGTCTTTAAAGAAGTAAATGCTGATGGGACTCCGACAACTGACCCGCCAACGTATCTGTATACGCCTACGAGAGACCCGAACAACCCCGTAGGTGAAGGTCCGATGATTACTGGCCAGGATGGACTTCCCTACATAAAGACTGATGATACTCACTATATCAATACCGTAAATGACCTTGTTATTATCACGCCTGATGCAAACACCAAACCGGGAGGACCTGATGACGTGGTACAGGCGCCTACGTGGCCATCAGTTGCTACTCAGGCTATTAAGTTCTGGGTGTTGCCGATACCTTCTGCAGTTCAAGGAGATACCTGTCAGATACAGGTTGAGTTCAATAATCCATCCCAAGAGGCATCTGCCAAGCCCTTGCGTTATATACTTGCGGAAGGCTCCGTTGGCAATATTTCGATCAATCCAACAACTGGCGAACTAACAACCGATGCGACTACTCCTATAAATAATTATAGTTTTTATGTTATTGCTGCTGATGGCTCTTTCGCTGCAGGATCCATTAGGCTAACAACCCCCAGTACAAATTCGCAGCTTTCTGCCCAGATGGTGGAGTTTTCACCAATAAGTCCTTTTCACATTGCACCGGGACAGCAGCTAGTATTAGGATTAAACTCGCTGAGCTCTTGGAGAAATATTCTTAACTATAACTATACTATTCAAGGTAATTCCTTAGGTTGTAACCTGACATCAAACGGGCTTTTTACAGCGGGAAATACGCCAGGTACTGTAACAGTAGAACTTACTGTTTCTTGTGTGAATTACTATAGTGGTTCTCTTGCTTTGCAGGATGGCTCCGGCCGTATAATTCCTACAGGTGGCAGATATGACATGAGCGCTACTTTTGACGTAGTCGTAGACGGTCAACTTCCTACTGAGACACAACCCTATATAACTAAGTTGACAGGCTTAGGCGTAACAAGTTGGGATGACGTTAAGCCAGCTCCAGATTATGCAGGCGGTAATGGAAGTCAAGGTATGCCTTATCAGATTAGCAGTATCCGTCAATTGAAGAAATTTGCAACTGATAAGAGCGCCAATGCTGGATATGGCAAGTATTTTGAGCTGACTGCGGACATGGATTTTGATGGCGCAGATCTGGTAAACGGCGCCTTGCTCGGTGATTTTTATGGTAACCTTAACGGGCAAGATCATAAGATTGAAAACCTGGTTTCATCTGGCGGAATTTTTAACGTTATTTCATATGGAACGGTTAGTAGTCTTGGCCGTGCCAAAGGGGGCATCCAGGGGAGTGCCATATCGTATATCGGGGCATTCGCCTTACGCCTGAACGCAAATGCAAACCTAATCCGCTGCTATAATACTACTGACTTTGTTAGTGCTCCTGTAATTGGGGGCTGCGGGTTTGTCTGTATAATAGGCGGCGCTCAAGGTAGTGCCACTATTAGTAATTGTTATAATACGGGAACTGTTATGGGAGCAACTACTGGCAGCGGTGTTGCTGCTGGTCTTGCCACTGTTGTTCAGCTAAATAGTGGCAATACTTTTACTATAGAAAATAGCTACAACTCTGGTGATATCTTATCTAATCGCATTGCTGGCGGAATCATCGGTTATGAAGACACCGGAGCTTCCGGTGGGCAGACTGTAGCCTTAAATAATGTCAGAAATTACGGCCAGGTAATTAGGACCTCCAGCACAAATACTTACTTTGGTGGTATTGTGGGCAGTATCAGCACTCCTGTAGCATCGGACTTCGTGAAACTCATTTTTAATAATGTGTCATATGCACCGGGTCAAATCATTTTTAATGGATCTGCAACAACTGACATCGATATAGGTATTCGTCCAGTAGCTCCCGCTACGTGGGCGACAGGCATTACAGTTACCGGACAAGGGACCAATACGCTTGCCGGGACACAGACGGGGTTCATGGTGCCGTAAGGTTCTTTACCTCAGGTGACCAGAGGCAACCCTTCATTGCTTCTTACCATAGGTACCTTGGGGAGCAGCTTGTACCTCACCTTAACGATGAGCTGCTCCCTGCAACCGGGCGGCCTGCTTCTTTTTCCCCCTTAGGAGGCAGGCTGCTACCCGGTGACAAAAGGGGTCAGGCCCCTTTTGTCACCGGGGCGCCGTTGTCGCATTGCGCTCACTGCTTTGGAGCAGCTCGCTCTCTTTTGTCTTGGCCGGGCTGCTCCAGAGGGGTGAGCGCTTTGTGTTGTTCGGGTCAGTATCACTCCGGACAGAGGCACGCCGGGTCCCCGCGCGCTACGCACGGGTCCGGGCTCGGCGCCCAGTACCGGAGGCACGCCGGGTCGTCGTGCCCTACAAAGTTATTGCCGGTCAGAACATTTCCAGCTGGCGCCAGAACAGGTGACAAAAAGTCCTTGGGGCTTTTGTCATACAGACCGAAGGGCCTCGATGACCCTGAGGGCCGTTTCCATAAAAAACATCCTTTTCCGAACAAGGCGCGCCGGGTCCCCCCGCGCTACGCATTCCGAGCTCGGTGCCTGGTACCGGGGGTGGTGCAGGAGCGGGTTTTGGTGGGCGTCTCTGCAAGGAGTATCATTACTACATACCTGTCCGAAAGCGACGAATGAGGGTACTATGTTTGATACAAGCTGTTCTCCAAAGAAAAGTACACAGAATATCTCTCTGCAGAAGGATATGCGCGCGGGCCTCGGGGCAAAGATCTCGCTGCTCTTGCTCTGCTTGGTTGTTCTCGCTGTTGCAGCGATAGCCGCGCCGGCCAGTGCACAAGCTGCGAGCGGCACGACCGTGACCTTTTCTGTAAGCGGTACGCGTGATTACACCGAGGCGTTTGCTGTGCTCAAGTTGGTCAACCAGCAGCGTGCGGCGGTTTCGCTCCCTCCGCTCACCATGGATACTACCTTACTTGAGGTCGCGATGAATCGCGCGGCAGAAACCGAGGTGT
>WQYT01000110.1 GCA_009781115.1 Coriobacteriia bacterium | reverse complement strand
GGGCATAGGTCTTTCCCTCGTCCAGGTAGCGCTCAATCATCTTTCGGTTATCTAAGGTAAGCTGTTTGTATGTTTTCTTCTCGCTCATCTTTTCACCTCCTGGTCGCTGCGAAGAAGTAACAGGGATGATAATAGCGATACTGTCAGACCTATGACATTAAAAAACACTGCTGACAGAGTAACTGCATGCTAGATTGCACTTGAGATGGCAATTAAGCCGACTGCTGCACCTTGTAATAATGGTAGAATTATATTTGTAATAATAGTAGAGTATAGCTTGTAATAATGGTAGAGTACAATGAAGCCGCCCCCGAGGCACGCGTCTCAACAGATTGGAAGATCAATGACCGGCTATCAACAAAGGATAATGGATTCCACTCTCAGCACCTATCTGACAGGACTTCCTGCGATAGCCATTGAGGGGGCGAAGGCCGTCGGAAAAACTTCCACTGCCGAACGTTTGGCAGCAGAGACATTCCGCTTTGACCACGCCGAAACAATTGAGCTCATGAAAAACGGTTTCGACATATTACGTAAGACGTCAAAACCTATATTGCTTGATGAATGGCAGCGTTATCCTCCAGTTTGGGACATGACACGGCGCTTGGTTGATGAAGACTCTGCTCCTGGCCAGTTTCTGCTAACGGGAAGCGCAGCTCTGCCGCATAACGTAAACGTTCACAGCGGGGCGGGTCGTATCGTGCGTCTCCGCATGCGTCCATTCAGCTTGCAGGAGCGTGACTTGGAAAAGCCTGCGATTTCACTTAATAGCTTATTGCAAGAACCTCCTGTTGATCTCTATGCCAAATCACGGATCACACTTATCGACTATATTGAGGAAATCTTGCGTTCAGGATTTCCAGCTATCCGTGCGAAAAGTGAAACCTTTGTAGAAATTGAGTTAGACGGCTATATTGACAAACTTCTGGAAAAAGAGTTTCCTGACAACGGCATACAGGTGCGTAAACCTTTAGTTTTACGCCAGTGGTTACGGGCTTACGCTGCTGCAACCGGGACAACAACAAGCTATAAAAAGATACTGGATGCCTCGACTGCTGGTGAAGACAGAAAACCCGCAAAGGAAACAACTATGGCGTACCGGGATGCGCTGGACTCATTGTGGATAACTGATCGTATCGAAGCATGGCTACCAACAACTAATCCGTTTGCAGCTTTAGGTCGCGCGCCAAAGCATTTTTTGGCCGACCCCGCTCTTTCTGCACGACTTCTCAGAATCGGAAAGCATCAACTCCTATCCGGCGCAACCTATGACAATAAGCCAGGTTCTTCTGGTAGCACCATTTTAGGCAGGCTATTCGAGTCTCTGGTCGCGCAAAGCCTACAGGTTTATGCGACTGCAAACAGAGTTCCTGTCCAGCATTTTCGCACCTCTCGGGGAGACCATGAAGTTGACTTTATCATTGAAGGTGACCAGCGTTTGCTTGCGATCGAAGCAAAAGCGACGGCTGATATCAATGCAAAAGATGTGCAACATCTTAACTGGCTCGAAAAGCAAATACCACAGTATCCGCTTACAAAAATTGCTATCAATACCGGAGAGTACGCTTACACTCGTGATGATGGGGTTCATGTCATCCCAGCATCTCTGCTTGGTGTTTAAGAAATCTGTTCGATATGACAGGGGAAAAATGGCGGGAGTAACGAGACTTGAACTCGCGACCTCTGGCTTGACAGGCCAGCGCTCTAACCAGCTGAGCTATACCCCCGCTTGGGCGGACGCTGCAATGGATGCAGCGGACTTACGATACTAGCATATCCGGCGCGTTGCTGCCAACAGCGATGGTTTGCCAGCTCCGGGCAGAGGCACGTCGAGTCGACGTGCCCTACGGGGGTTTTGCCAACCCCATTCTGTCATCTGCCCCAGAGCCGCAGGGGATTCCATTACTGTGTAGGGCGCGGGAACCCGGTGTGCCGCAGATGACAAAACGGTGCCTGTCCCCGTTTTGTCAGCGAGTGCCGTAGCGGCGGCGCCTTGCCAGAACCAGCGCGGCGCCCGCCATCAGGCAGACCCAGAGCGAGAACAGGGAGAGCGCGTCGCCGGTCGCAGGAAGAGCGAGCGGGCTAGCCGGCTTCGGAGCGACCGCCGCCGCAGCCGTGGCCGCCTTGACAGCCGTCACCCCATACAGGCTGAAGCTCGAAGCAGCAAAGGTCACGGTGCTACCGCCGCTGGCATGCGCTGCCAGGTATTCCATAGCCCCGCTCTCTTTCTCATGAGCGATGGCCAGACCCTGCGCTCCCTTCAGCGGCTGGCCGCCAAGAGAGACCGTCACCGTCGTGCCCACAGGCGGCTCGTAGTCTTGCCCTGTCAGCGTGTTGACCAGCTTGATATCGTAGAGGCTCAGCAGGTTCTTGCCGCTCAGCTTCCCGAGGAACTCGCCGTAGCGCAGATCCACCTGAGGGATCGCGGTGACCACCAGGCGCACGTACCAGGGCACACCCCCCGAGACCGTGGCGACCCCGTCGCTGTGATTGACCGCTGCTGCTTGCTTCTGTGCGGCTGCCAGCGCGTCTTTGACGTCTTGCGGGATCTGCGCCTTTTCCTTTGCGGGAAGGGCGTCGTAGGCTTTGGTCGCCTCGGCCACCTGATCGGCGTCGGCCCGTCCCTTAACAGACTTCGGCAGCTTACCTACCGCGCCGATCACGTCTTGCGCCGCCTGCGCCTGGGTGATCGTCATCGTGCCTTTCACAAAGGTGATGTCATAGTTGGGATTGCTGAAGGGAGTGGCCTGCACGATGTCATAAGTCCCCACGTCGCTACCCGTATAGGTGAGCGAGCCCGTCAGCACATCGCCCGCCAGAAGCCCGGGGGCGCTCCAGGTAAGCGTCGGGTCGGGCGCGCCATAGGCCTTGCTTTGGTTATCAGCGGTGACGGTGAGCGGTTTTGGCGCCACGGCTACCGTGACATCAACACCCGTCACGCTGTTGTAGTTGTTGGCATCTGCCGGGGTAAAGGTCGCCTTGTGGGTCTGGTTGCCCACGGCGCCTACCACTCCCGTGTCGTCCCAGGCCCAGCCGGTGGGCAGGGCCACGCTTGCGAGCGTGTCGCCGTAGGTGGCGGCAATGCCAGTGGGCACGGTATAGGGCGGATCTGCCTTGGTCACCGTCAGCGCGACCCCGCGGGAGAGCGCCACGCTGGAGTAGTCATAGTTGTCGGGGTCATTTGGCGTGAACTTGACTGCATAGCCGCTGTTGCCCACCGTTGGCTTGATCGTCGGATCTGCCCAGCTGAAGGTTCCGTCACCGGAGCCCCCAGTCAGCGGGATGTCTGCCAGGGTTTGTGCCGGGTCATAGGTCACCGCGGACGGAGTTGGCCAGATGATAGAATCCGCCTGAGCCTTGTCGATCTGGAAGGTCGTGGAAGCCTGGTCTTTGAAGTTGGTGCTATTCGACTTCGCCGTGACCGTGACGGTTGCTGTGCCCGCGTTGATATTGTTGGCGTAACTCACGTCATAATCCGTTGACGGAACCGTGAGGCCATCTATCTCCACACTGGTCACCGCTGGTGTGATCGCGCTTCCGGTATAAACATAGGGGTCAGGCGCAAGGGTGATGGTCGCGCCGCTGATCGACTTGTTAAGAACATAAAAATCCACCCCTATGCTCTCCGTGGAAAGAATCGGGCCATTTGATGCATCTCTGACATCCACAAAAACATGGGTATTGTAAGCGTTATTGCTCCTCGCGTCCAGGCCGACCTTTGGCGCAACCGTGAAACTGGCGCTACCGCCGCTCGGGATACTGAGCGTGTCGGTCGACAGGGCAAAAGCGCTACTGTCAGCATCAAGCGTGATATTGGCGGTACCCGCCGACAGGTTGCTCAGCGTGTTGTGCACGGTAACAGTCAAAGGCGCCTGTGCTCCGTAGCCATAGTCCGCAATCGAAAAAGAATAGGTGGGATTTGACGGTTCGAGAGCTATGTCAAAGATTTGGCTTACCGCGACGGCAGCAGACGCGCTGCCCGTCACGGTCGTACTACCCAAGGTATAATCACCGCTTACGCCCATCGTGGCTTGAATTGATTCTCCTGCGTCAAGATCAGCCTGGGTTACCGCATAGGTACACGTACCGTCCATATGCGCGCC
>WQYT01000109.1 GCA_009781115.1 Coriobacteriia bacterium | reverse complement strand
GCGCCGCCCGAGTTCCGTTTACCAGAGCTTAGAGCGGACTATACAGCCATGCAGGATATGCTGACGGGCAATCGCCCAACGCTTGACGAGATACTTGAGTATTTGCAGCAACTAGAAGATGAGATCAACTCACTGGATTGATGATAAGACGATTCGAGTATGAGTGGAGTTTGTAGGAAATGCCAACAGCCGACTGAGAACGCTTATATCTTTGGTGTGGTGAAAAAGCATATACAGTTTGAACCGAACCTCCCTCATACAACAACGATCACTCCTGTAGCGCTGGTGAAGATATTCGCATGCGATAGCTGCGGATCTGGTAAAGTCAGGTCGATGGCAGAGAAGGAGTATTTTCGGGGCTCGAAAAAGTCGCTCCAACCGTCCCAGACGACTAGCTACGGCGCAGGGTTCTGAGCCGTGTCGCTGCGTGATGCTTAAGTTGTTCCATCAGCAATTAATTGATATTGTTGATTCTTGCGCCACGCATCTGTAAAACGTGCTAAGGTGGTAACGGTTTTTCGGGCGCACTCGTGGCGCTCTTCGCTCTCGACCTGAGGAGGTGACTTGCATGGACGCTGGACCTGCTAAACAGACTGTTCGATTGTGCTTGTGCGTATTGCGCGCGAGTGACGTGTGTCCATGCCTCGCGCTCTAAGGTGAGATCCTTGCACTGAGCTGAGCTTACAGCTGCTCTCCACTCTGCTGCGTTTCAAGCACCCCTGTACTTTTCATATCACGGAAGGGGTGAAGCTAATGCCAAAGAAGAAAAATACCGCGCTTGCCGGGGGCGCCGCCAGCGCCGCTACGCGCGAGGCTCAGCAGCGTCTTATCGAGGGCGCTGCCATGACGACCGATCAGCTCTACGTCAAGTACAATGTGGCTGGTCGGTCCGGCCACGACGATGCGGCGGCCGAGAGGGCGCGGGAGCGCTACGGGTCAAACGTGGTCGCGCGGGCGCATCGGTTCTCGCTGCTCAAGCAGCTTTTCAGCTCGTTCATCAACCCGTTCACCGTTGTGCTGTTTGCGATCGCAATTGTCTCGTTTGTGACCGATTTTATACTTGCAGCCCCGGGCTCGAAGTCGCTGACGGAAGTCATCATCATTGTGGTGTTGGTTACCATCAGCGGAACTTTGTCCACGCTGCAGGAGACGCGGTCGGGCAAGGCGGCCGAGGCGCTCTCGGCCATGATCGAGACCACGATTGCGGTCATGCGCAATTCCGACTCAGTCGAGCTGCCGATTGATCAGATCGTGGTAGGCGACGTGGTCATCCTTGCCGCCGGCGACATGATCCCGGCTGACATGCGCGTGCTTGAGGCTAAGGACCTTTTCATCGGGCAGAGCTCGCTGACCGGCGAGTCTGAGCCGGTTGAAAAGCTCAGCCAGGCGCTCGAAAAATCAAGCGCCAACCCGCTTGATGATAACAACCTGGTGTTCATGGGCAGTAACGTGATCTCAGGCTCGGCCACCTGCCTGGTGCTGGCGGTCGGCGGCGATACCTACTTTGGCCAGATTGCCCGGACGGTGACGACCACCAAAACCAAGACCGGCTTTGAGGTCGGCGTCAGCAAGGTCAGCTGGCTGCTGATCAAGTTCATGGCGGCGATGGTGCCGCTGGTGCTGGTCATCAACGGCGTGGGCAAGGGCGACTGGATGCAGGCGACGCTGTTTGCGCTGTCGGTGGCTGTGGGGCTGACGCCGGAGATGCTGCCGATGATCGTCAGCGCCAACCTTGCGCGCGGCGCGGTGACGATGTCGCACAAGAAGGTCATCGTCAAAAACCTCGGATCGATCCAGAACTTTGGCGGCATGGACGTGCTCTGCACGGACAAGACCGGCACCCTGACCGAGGACCGCATCACGCTGGAGTATTCGCTGGATGTTAACGGCAACGAGGACACCCGCGTGCTGCGTCACGGGTTTTTGAACAGCTACTTCCAGACGGGGCTGCGCAATCTGCTGGACAAGGCCATCATCGACCATGGCCACGACGTCGATATCTCGCATTTAAAGAGCGAGTATCACAAGGTCGATGAGATCCCCTTTGACTTCCAGCGTCGGCGCATGTCGGTCGTGGTTGAGGACAAGAGCGGCAAGACCCAGATGATCACGAAGGGCGCCATCGAGGAGATGCTTGAGGTGTCCAGGTTTGTGGACTTTGGCGCGGACAAGGTCAAGCCTTTGACCGACGCGCTGCGGGCCCAGGTCATGACCACGGTCGAGAAGTATAACGCCCAGGGCATGCGCGTCTTGGGCATCGCGCAGAAGACCAACCCGCGGCCAGCGGGGGAGTTTTCCGTGGCTGATGAGGCCGATATGGTGCTGATCGGATATTTGGCCTTCCTGGACCCGCCCAAGGAGAGCTCTAAGGCGGCTATTGCGGCGCTGAACGCGCACGGCGTGAGCATCAAGGTGCTCACCGGCGACAACGACGCCGTGACGCGCTCGGTCTGCTCGCAGCTGGGCATCGAGGTCAACGGGCTGATGCTGGGCGCGCAGGTCGAGGGCTTAAGCGACGATGAGCTTAAGGCCGCCGTCGAAGGCGTGTCGGTGTTTGCCAAGCTCTCGCCGGCACAAAAGCAGCGCATCGTAAGCGCGGTGCGCGCGGGTGGCCACACGGTGGGCTACATGGGCGACGGCATCAACGACGCGAGCGCCATGAAGGCCTCCGATGTGGGGATTTCCGTGGACACCGCCGTTGACATCGCCAAGGAGTCGGCCAACATCATCTTGCTGGAAAAAGACCTCATGGTGCTTGAGGAGGGCGTCGTAGAGGGCCGCAAGGTCTATGCCAACATCATCAAGTACATCAAGCTGACCTGCTCGTCAAACTTTGGCAACATGTTTTCCGTGCTGGCCGCGAGCCTCTTTCTGCCGTTTTTGCCGATGCTGCCGTTGCAGATACTCGTGCTCAACATGATCTACAACATCACCTGCACGTCGTTTCCGTGGGACAACGTCGATGAGGAGTTCCTGGCCAAACCGCGTGACTGGGACGCCTCGTCGATCTCTTCGTTCATGATGATACTGGGGCCTACCAGCTCCGTGTTTGACATCACGACCTACTTGGTGTCGTACTTCTGGCTGGCGCCGCTGGTCATGGGCGCTGGCTACCATGCGCTGGGCGGCGCGGGGCAGGCGCAGTTTGTGGCGCTCTTTCACACGATGTGGTTCTTCGAGTCGCTTCTGACGCAGACGATGGTCCTGCATACGCTGCGCACGGCAAAGATCCCCTTCATCCAGAGCCGCGCGAGCCTGCCGCTGCTGCTGTTTTCTGCGGGCGGTATTTTTGTGGGTGGCATCCTGCCCTATACGCCGCTGGCAAGCTACTTTGGCTTTGCGACGCCGCCGGCGATCTTTTACGCCGTGATGGTGGCGACCGTGGTGCTGTACCTGCTGCTGGTGTCTGCTGCAAAGAAGTTCTATGTAAGGCGCTACGGGGAGCTGTATTAGGCAAACGCTTTCGTCTTGTGTCATCCTGCGCGATAGTCGCAGGATCCAGGTTCTTCATAGACAGTCTGGATTCTGCGACTTCGCGCAGAATGACAGGGTGAATCTGGATTCTGCGACGGAGCCTGCGCTGCGCGTAGTCGCAGTGTGCAGAATGACAATGGTGCGTGCGTTGTTATTGCGGTACTATTTTGCAAAGTGTGCTTGACATAATATGCAAAGCTTACTATACTAAAAATGTAAAGCAGGCTTTGCAATAATGAAAGGCGGAAAAGGATGCCCCTACAGGGAAACAGGCGTGAGTTAGCAAAAGAGATTCGTGACCTTGATCCAAAATCTTTGGATGAAAAAGGCCGTAAGGCACTTATCAGGTTCAGGGTTGCATGGATTCTCTTGATGGTCGGAGTAATGGGAAATTCGGTAAGCATTGTGTGGCATAATTCTCCGGGACTTTATGCGCGCTGGGCTGCCGGAGGTGATTTTTTTCAAGGCTTTGTTATTGGGGTGATGCTCGCGAGCATTTTTGTTCTGGTACGACAAGAGCGCATTTTGCGAAAAATACTGAGCGGCTCGTAGTCTACGTGCTTCTGACCTGAAGGCAAGCTACCTCATGGAGACACGGATACAGGAACTGCGCAAAGCGCGCAAGCTGTCGCAGGAAGAGCTCGCTGCGGCGGTCGGCGTGACGCGCCAGACGATCACCTCGCTTGAGACGGGGAAGTACACCGCTTCGCTCGTGCTGGCGGGTAAGATCGCTCGCTATTTTGACCTGAAAATCGAGGACGTGTTCCTC
>WQYT01000108.1 GCA_009781115.1 Coriobacteriia bacterium | reverse complement strand
TTGTCTGCTTGACGCAGGCGCGCACGGTATATGCGCTGTTTGTTTATAAAGCAAGCCACCCCTTACGTTTGCGATACCTATATATCAATGCCGCCACCAACAGCAGTGATAACAATGTAGTTGTAGCTAGAGCTGTGATCATGTATACCCCCCATCTCCGTATGGTACTTAAATAATCTACTCTTACGAAATACCCTTGATCCGCGTAAGCGGCCAAAGCCTGAATATGACTTTTCCGATGATCTGGTCCCTGCTGATCGTACCGAACTCGCTATTCCGACTGTCGAGCGCCGTCGGGCGATTGTCACCCAGAACGAAAAACGTTCCGGAAGGCACCTGGTACGGGAATTCTATATCGCAGTCACCTATGCTCTTCCTAGCAACATACGGTTCATTCAAATTTGTCCCGTTTACCGATACCCTACCATCCCTGGTGATATCCACGATGTCGCCGCCGATGGCAATCACACGTTTGATATATATCTTGTTGTTGTGGTAGAAAGCTGCCACATCACTTGGCGCCGGGCTACTGGTCCTTACCGTCAAAACGATATCGTTCATCCGCAGAAGCGGGTTCATGCTCGATCCATCGACCTGCAGTACCGCCAGCCAGAGATTAGTGACAACCAAGATCACCGCTACTGCCGCTATGAGGCCGGTTATGACACCGCGCGTCAAACGACTGTAGGACTCTTTCCGTTCCTGGCGCAAGATCTCGGTATCAAGCATCTCCACGTTGGGACGGCCAAGCCGATCGACTTCCTCCCGGATTCTTATGTCGCTCTTACTGCTCATGCCGTTTTACCTATTTTGTGCGTTTCCCTGCGCAACTCCGGCGCGATACGCCAGCAACAGATCCTCTAATTCTTCCTTGGCGCGAGCCAGCTCTTTCTCGAGGTCGCGAATCATAATGAGCAGGTGCTTGCGGCTGAGCGCGCGCAATTGCTTGTCCGTTATGATCGACGCCGCCGATGCGGTTTTGTTCGCAGGAGCTTCCGCGGCCTCCACGGGCTGTTGCGGTTGCACAACGGGCTGTTGGAGTACTACGGGCTGTTGCGGTTGCACAACAGGCTGCTCCGGAAGCACTTGCGTGATTTCTGGTTGTGGCGCAGGCTGCTGTTGGAGTGGCTGCACAACTAGCTCTGGTGATGCGGGTTGCTCCGGAAGCACTTGTGCGGGCTCAGACTCAAGCACAGGCTGCTCTTGAAAAACAGGCGCAGACTGCGGGAGCTCCGGCTCCGCGACAGGCAGCTCCTGAAGTACAGATACGGGCTCTGGTTGCGGCGCAGGCTGCTGTTGAACAACAGGCTCGACGGGCTGCTCTTGAACCTCTTGCGCCCATAGGGGCTGTGCGATTGGCTGCTCCTGCATGAGCTCCACTGGCTCAGATTGCATCACTGGTTGTGGCGCCGGGAGCGGCTGCTCCGGGAACGGCGCGGGCTGCTCTGGCAGGGGTTGCACAGATTCTTGCTTTGATGCAGTTCGCCGCCCCTGAAGTAGTTCGGGCATCGACGCGAACTGCGCCCAGGCAGAATATGCCGCTTCATACTGCGAATCTGGCACTTCCTCTTCAGCGAGTTGCTCCTGTTTGGGATGCAAGGACTCAAGCTCTGGCTCAAGCTGCTCCCGCAACGATCGCACAGCTTCAAGCTGTGAAGCAAGTTGCTCTTGAAGCGGCGTGAGGTTCGCCGTAGGCTTTTCTTGCATAACAGGGCGCTGCTGAAGCAGCTGATCCTCTTGCGTAAATTGCTCCCGAAGCGATTGCACGGTTTCAGGGATTGGTGCGGGCTCTTGTATAACAGGCTGCTCCTGGAATGCCCGTACGTATTCTGGTTGCGGCGCAGGCGGCGCAGGCGGCTGTTGGAGTGACGCCGACGGTTGCGGCGCGGACTGTTGCTCCTGAATTGCCCGCACAAACTCAGAGAGGGGCACAGGCTGCTCCTGAACGGGCTGCGCTGGTGGCAGTGGAGAAGCTAACATCGCGGCAAACTCTTTATCGTTTGCGAGCAATTCTTCAATCTTATCCGCAAAACTATCGTCTGCGGCAATCGTCAGAATCGAGGGCGTCACTGCCCTTACCGTACTGACACCATTAAAATCAGGTGCTTTTCGCCCATCATTTGATGCGCGCTGCTGTTTGAAAAGCACCTCACTTATTGTGCTCATACTGTTTTCTCTCCCCCCTACATACTTAGTTGTCTTCATATCGTCTGCACTTTAAATATGCTTTGCGTTCTCACGCTCTGCGTCTATTTTCCGTTATATCCCCAGTATTTCTTGTCATCAAGTAATTAGCGACAGATTTTCCTGTGGGTGTAATATCATAGCCCTTTTATACTTTTTTTACAAGCTTCACATACATTTCATAATTGATTACGATCTCCCCCGCCCCTTTATGCAGCTACTTCCTGTTCTTTTCGCCGTATACGGCGACGACACAGGAAGATATATACCATCCCCATACGGCCTCTTCGACCTTTTGCGTTGTAGCTCCCCGGCCACAACTTTACCTTAATGGGAACATATACGATAAGTATATATTGTATGGACACTTTATTAGACTTTTGTAATAATTCTGGCACTTTTCAGCACTATGCAAGCACAATTTTCGCAAAATAACCGGATATTCGTAGTGATGGCCACTTTGCTGCAAAATCACGTAGGAGTATGTACGTAAAGTGTAATTGATTTGGGCATTACTTATTACTTCACGCATTTTTACACAAGGGAAACCTGACGAAATATACTGAACTGAATGATGCACTCAAAAGGAAGGAGACGAGCTTTATGGCTGACACACAAAACACCGTACCGCGAGCGGAGGCCCCAACTATACCTCCGGCAGCAGAACCCGCCACCGTACAGGCCGGAATTCCTCCTGTAGACTCTGTTGCGCCGCAAGCAAACGCCCCCGCCGTAATGCAAGCAGGAGCTTCGAATATTCCTTCCCCTCAGGTGATGTATCTCAAGACGCCTTTTTACAAGCTGGTCTGGTTCTGGATCGCCGTAGGCCTTGCTGCTGTTTGCCTCTGCCTCATGGCGGGCAGCATCGGAGTCCTGGTTGGTCGCGGAGGCGATAATCGAATGGGCCGCTCAAACATGATGCAGATGCAGAATGGTTGCAGCAGGGGGATGCAAGATGAAAGCGGCAGGGGAATGCAACCGTATAACTACAAGGGCCAAGACGGGCAGAACTCAGGAAGCTTTGGCTCGCTTAACTCAACCGGTACCCCCACCCCCCAGCAGCGCCTACAGAAAAAGGGAAGCGGCTCTGGCTCATCGGGACCGGGCGGACAGACTTATGTTACCCCCGGACCTCAGGGGCAGATGATGGTTACTCCGGGATATTAATAAATGACCGCGAAACTCAGACTAAAAGAAGGGGCGCCATCAGGCGCCTCTTCTTTTAGTGGCAATCAATAATCTCTTCCCTCTGGTCTGCAGGCGCCGTCAAGATGCTACGCTCAGGCCTTATGACCTAAAGCCCCTGTTACCATCTCCTGACGTTCTGCGCTTCCTCAAGGAAGAAAAGCTCCTCGATCCTTTACTTGCGTACCTGTGCCTTTGCCAGGCGCCTGGAGTTAAGCGCTAAGCTAAGCGCTGCTGCAAGAAGCGCGACCACAGAAAGTCCTGCGACAGCCCAGGGAACAGTTGTGCTATCCCCTGTCTTAGGCGTCCTTGTCCCAGAAGTTGTACCCCCTGAGCTATAAGAGGGACCTGAAGTCGGTGTCTTGGGCGTGACAGGAGTACTCTTAGTCTGAGTATTGGTTATAAAGTAGCCGTCAGTTGTATTACCAGATACTGCTTTGCTATATCCCGCAGGAACGCTAGACTCATCTACCGTCCAGGTATGAGAGGCGTCAAGACCAGTCCAGGTATAGGCCCAGTAGCTCTTCTCATTTAAGGTAACCGGACTTCCGTAGGCTTTAGCGTCGCAGTAAAGCTGCACTGATACTGAAGCCGGGTGAGTAGCGCTTCCTTTCCAGGTCTTATAGACACTGACCGGAACTGTTGCAGGAGTGATGTGATAAGGCATCGTCTTAGGCTCTGAAGTAACCGTAGTACCTTGAGTGAAGTCAGGCAATATGACAAGCCACGGAGCGATAGTGTATCCGTCTTCAGCCTCTCCTTGCTGAGTCACCAGATAAAGGCCTGCGGGCAGGTTAGCGTAGAGGGCTATGCCATCTGCATCGGTGACCTTTTTGTCTGCGGCGACGTTGTTTTTTGAGGCCCAGTCGGCCAGGCGTTGCGCATAGGCGGCGTTTGCCGTATCTGTTAAGTCGCTAAAGTCTGCTCCTGCTCCTGCAAAGTCTGGCGTTGCGCTAAAGATAGGCGCGCCGCTATCATCAACAGTAGCATCGGCGACACGGCACAGTGCCAGCGTATTGCCTACCAAAGGCGTAGAGCTCTTCGCATCTGATGAGACTTTCTGTAAGACGAGCTTTAAGTTTGAGGGCTCAAGCGTTGTTGCAGATACCAAGGCAGGTAACATAAACAACAGGCAGACCACACTTAAGGCGACTGCAATAATCCGTTT
>WQYT01000107.1 GCA_009781115.1 Coriobacteriia bacterium | reverse complement strand
CTGAAAGCAACAAAGCTCAGCTGCTCGATTATGCTGAGATCTTTAATATCCGAGACGTTGTCCGCCGCTACCTGGAGGTACTTTCATGAGCTTTACCAATGCTGATCAACTGAAGGCTTGGCTCAAAAATAAAACCGAGCAAACAGGGGCGCCGACGAACACGCTCTTACAAAACTATATGATGGAGCGATTTATGGAGCGCGTGTCAGTCTCTCGCTATCGGGAGAATATTATTCTCAAGGGTGGGTTTTTGATTACCGCTTTGGTGGGAGTCGACAAACGCTCAACAATGGATATTGATGCGACTATAAAAAGCCTGCCCATCGATCGCGAGCAGGTTGAAAAGATCATTCAGGAACTGATCACTCTTGATATTGATGATCAAGTTAGTTTTGAGATTACCAGTATCAAGAATATCCATGAAGTCAGTGATTATGATGATTTTCGTATTGGGCTGATGGCTACTTTGTTTACCGTACGTGTTCCTCTAAAAATCGATTTGACTGTTGGCGATGAAGTCATCCCGCGCGAGATCGAGTATCCTTATCAACTAATGTTCGAAGATCGAACCATTCCTCTTATGGCATATAACGTCATCACCATTCTGGCTGAGAAGATCGAGGGCATTCTGACGCGTAACATTGCCAATACTCGCGCACGAGATTTTTACGATGTGTATCTCCTCTTTGCTTTGAACAGGGAAGTGTTGTCAAAAAGCGAGCTGCGTAATGCGCTTAGGATAAAAGCGGATGAGCGGGGCAGCCTGGCTGTGGTCGAAGATGCTGATCGGTATCTGGAGATGATCGTTAATAGCTCTGATCTTGCGCAAATATGGGAGAGCTATAGTAAAAGATATCCCTATGCGTGCGGGATTACTTTTACTGATGTGTGCTCCGCAGTGCAGCAAGTGCTTGGAAGTGAAGAATAGTTTTCACAAGTGAGTATCGTGCGTACTCATTGTGCTCATATACGCACAATGCTCACATTGTGACGCGGGCTTTACCGACGGGCTTGATCTTGAGGGCTCTGCTGACTGCGCGCCAGCAGCAGGCTGATACTCAGCGCGAGCAGGCCAGCGAGCAGGTTGAACCCAGCGGCGATGAAACTGCTGTGAGTGATGCCGAGCAGGGGAGCTAGCCACAGGCCGCAGATGAGCGCGCCGGCCGCTGACCCAAAGGAGCTGACGGCGGAGACGCTGCCTGCGGCGGTCTGAGCCGCCACAAGCCGGCCTGCCAGGCTGGTCGCCAGCGGGAAGGTCATGCCGAAGATGATCGCGGGGATGAGCATCACGATCAGCGAGAACACTCCGCGCATCACCATGGCCGCGGTGCCGGTCAGACCCCAGCTCTGCGCGAGCCACACGTAAGCGCGCCCTGCCGCCCCGAGCGCGGGGATCGAGGCCAGCCCTATGACGACAGCGCCCGTCTCGATGAGCCCGAAAACGCGGGCGGGGTGCTTGAGCGCATCGGCACGCCGCCCCATCGTGATCGACCCGATCGCCAGGCCGCCGAGAAACGCGCTCAGCATGATCGAGGTGGCGATCGCGGTCGAGCCGAGCGAAAAGCCCAGCTGGCTGACCCAGAGCACCTCGTAGAACAACGAGGCGATACCCGCGCACAGCACGGCGCTCAGCAGGAGGGCAAAGGCAAGGCGGGTGTGTGTTTATTATTGCTCCAGCACACTCTTGCCGGAGAATGCGCAGTGTTCTGATTGCGCGTTACGCTCCGTTCACGGGGGTGTGGCAGTTTTGCCATGAGTGCTACACTGGGTAAGCACAAAAATGAGTGGGCCAGCCAGATGACAAAATTACCCCTGGGGTAATTTTGTCATCTGGCTGGCCAAGAGCATCCGGAAAGAACCACTTCACCTATGAAACAGGAACAACTTCGCAATATCGCTATCATCGCGCACGTCGATCACGGCAAGACCACGCTCGTGGACCGGCTGCTGCAAACCACGGGCGTCTTTCGTGACAACCAGCAGGTGGCAGAGCGTGTGCTTGACAGCAATGATCAGGAGCGCGAGCGGGGCATCACGATTCTGGCCAAGAACTTCTCCATCCGCTACAACGGCGTCAAGATCAACGTGATCGATACGCCGGGCCATGCCGACTTTGGCGGCGAGGTCGAGCGCGTGCTCAAAATGGCCGACGGCTGCCTGCTGTTGGTCGACGCCTTTGACGGCCCGATGCCGCAGACGCGCTTCGTGTTGCAAAAAGCGCTGGAAAACCAGCTCGCGCCGATGGTGGTCATCAACAAGATCGATCGCCCGGGCGCCCGTCCGCATGAGGTGCTCGACGAAGTCTTCGAGCTCATGCTCGAGCTGGGGGCCAATGACGAGCAGCTCGACTTCCCGACCATCTACACCAGCGCGGTCGAGGGCTACGCGCGTCTGGAGCCCGACGACACCAATGCCGACATGACGCCGCTGCTTGACGCGATCCTTAAGTCAATCCCTGCGCCCGATGTTGACCCCACAGGTCCCATCGCGCTGCAGGTCTGCCAGATCGATTACTCCAGCTACGTGGGGCGCATCGGCGTGGGCCGGGTCTTTTCTGGCACCTTGCACCCTGGCGAGCGCATTGAGGTCATCAAGAATGACGGCGCGCGTTTCTCCGCTCAGATCAAGCAACTCTATACTTTTGAAGCGCTGGGGCGCGTCGAGGCGAGTGAGGCCTGCGCGGGAGACATTGCCGCGGTAGTCGGCGTTGACGACACTGACATCGGCGACATGTATACCTCGGCAGAACACCCGATCCGCCTGGAGCCGATCCATGTGGAAGAGCCGACCATGTCGGTCGTCTTTGAGGCCTCGACCAGCCCGCTGGTGGGCCAGGAGGGCACGATCGTCGGCGGCCGCCAGATCAAGGAGCGCCTGATGCGCGAGGCGGAGAGCAACATCAGCATGCGCATCACCGAGACCGAGGACAAACGCGGCATGGAGGTCGCGGGGCGCGGCGTCCTGCACCTGTCCGTGCTGATGGAGACCATGCGCCGCGAGGGCTTTGAGTTCCAGGTGGGGCGCCCGCAGGTCATCCTGCATACCGACGCCGCGGGCCACAAGCTTGAGCCGATCGAGCTCGCCACGGTTGATGTGCCCAGCGAGTACGCCGGCAAGGTCATCGAAATCTTTGGTACGGCCTCCGGCGAGATGAGCAACATGATCCAGCGCGACGACACCGTGCATCTGGAGTTCAGGATCCCCAGCCGCGGCACGATGGGCCTGCGCACGCGCCTGATGAACGCCACGCGCGGCGAGGCCATCCTCTACCACCACTTTGCTGAGTACGGCCCCTTTAAGGGCAGCCTCACGGGGCGCACCAACGGCAACCTCATCGCCATGTCAACTGACCCGGCGGTCGCCTATGCGCTTGATACCCTGCAACAGCGCGGCGCACTGTTCGTGGAGCCGGGCACGCTCTGCTACGAGGGCATGATCGTCGGCGAGAGCAGCCGCCCCGGCGACATCGTCGTCAACGTGGCCAAAGCCAAGCAACTCACCAACATGCGAACCACCGCCTCGGATAAGGCAATAATCCTGGCGCCACCCGTTACCTTTACTCTTGAGGAGGCTCTTGAGTACATCGAAGACGACGAGTTGGTCGAGATCACACCCAAGTCTATCCGCCTGCGCAAGCGCCTACTTACGGAGAAAGAACGCAAGAAAGTCCGCAATCAAGCATCCCTTCAAGCATAACCACTCGGTCATCCTGCGTACTTCAACCCGGTCATCCTGCGCGCTAGTCGCAGGATCCAGATGACATCCCCTGGGCTGGGTTCTGCGACTGCGCGCAGAATGACGAGGGGGAAGCTACGTCGTGTAAATGACGAGGGGGGCTGCATCGTGCGCGATGATGACCGGGGAGAAGGAGGAGCTTTTTCCTGGCACATATCGGTCGTCAGCCTCTCTGCTACAATCGAAAGTATGGCTATGGAAACAAACGAGATAGAACCATTAAGAAAGCAGCTTGATGGGCTGGATGAGAAGCTGGTCGACCTGCTCAATCAGCGGGCCAATCTGTCGCTGAGCATCAGCGTGCTGAAGCAGGATCAGAACCTGCCGCGCTATGATGCGGCGCGTGAGGAGCGGATCTTCGATCACATCCAGGAGGTCAGCACCGGTCCGCTTATCGGAGCGCCCCTGCGCGAGATCTACGAGACCATCCTGCGTGTCATGAAGGAGCTCTAGGCTCTGCTTGATCTTTCTTTGCGCTGTGCTTGTTGCGGCTCTGATTCTGTCGCTTTCCGCTCACTTAATGAATTAAATATAATACATAAACTCAGGTAATGTCTCATATCCATTGCGTTATGTGCTATTCTGGAACCCGTAATGGTTTCAAGTTGGGAGAGGATAATGGCTCGACCCCCGTCATACAAGGTGCGCTCAGCGGCATCTGACATCGGCGCCCAATTACGGGTGTGGCGCAAACTGCGCGGGCTTACCGCTCAGCAACTCGCAGAGCGCGCGGGCATCTCGCGCGCGACCATACAGCGTGTTGAGAGCGGGGACGGCGCGGTCAACTTCCTCACCATTTTGCGCGTAGCGCAGGTGCTGGGCGTGCTTGACGCATTGGTGCTGGCAACTGATCCGTATGAGACCGACTTCGGCCGCGCTCGCGCCGACCAGAGCCTCCCAGAACGGGTACGTCAATGACACGCTTTGAAGTTGCCGTTGATAT
>WQYT01000106.1 GCA_009781115.1 Coriobacteriia bacterium | reverse complement strand
TTCTGTACCGGGTTATTTTTTGGGGGTAGATAGGAGCGGAGAAAGCGGTAGGGCGATTTTGATTTGGGGAGGAGGCCGTAGGATCGCCCGACAAAGCGAGCGTCTTGAAAATTGACGGAACGTCTATTTTAGCGAGCGACTCGGGAAGCCGTAGGCCGACCTGGGGCCCCAAATCAAAATCGCCCTACCGCTTTCTCCGCGGTGTTGCAGGATGAATGGTGACAAACGCCCCTGGGGCGTTTGGCACGAGCGCCAGCGGCGCGAGTATTTTTAAAAACAGAGCGCCCGGGGGCGCTCTGTTTTCTGTAGTTTGTTGCCAGCCCGGGCAAGGCGCGCCGGGTCGGCACGCGCTACGCATGAGTTGCGACTCGTTGCCGAGTGCTACTCGAAGAAGCCGTCGTAGCGGCGCATCTTCAGCTGTGCTTCGATCTGCTGCATGGTCTCCAGGGCCACGCCGACCATAATCAGGATCGACGTACCACCCAGCTGCTGTGCGACCTGGTTCTTTGTGTAGAACATCACGATCGATGAGCCGATGGCAATGAAACCCAGGAACAACGCGCCTGGCAGGGTGATGCGGTTCATCACGGTCTCGATGAACTTTGTGGTCTGCGAACCCGGACGGATGCCAGGGATGAATCCTCCCTGCTTACGCATATTGTCCGAGATATCAACCGGGTTAAACACCAGGGCCGTATAGAAGTACGCAAAGAACACGATCAGGATGAACGTGATGACCCAGTTGCCCCAGCCTGCACCCAGGAAGTTAGCCGTGCGACTAAGCCAGGCCACCTTTGGAAACACCGTATTTAACTGCGAGGGGATCGTAAGGATCGCCGAGGCAAAGATGATCGGGACCACGTTGGCGCCGTTGACCTTAAGCGGGATATAGGTCGCGTTGCCGCCATACTGGCGCCGCCCGATGATACGCTTGGCATACTGCACGGGGATGCGACGCTGCCCGCCCTCGATGTAGATAATCAGCGCGATGACCGCAAGCATGATCAGGATAATGACCAGGGTCACGATGATGCGGTAGCCCCAGATGCCGACGTGCAGGCCAAAGGTCTGCGTCGCCTTGCTCTGGAAGGTCTCCACAAACGCCAGGGGAAAGCGCGAGACGATGCTCGCAAAGATCATCATGGACATACCGTTACCGATGCCTTTTTGCGTAATCAGCTCCGACATCCACATGATGAGTACCGATCCAGCTACCAGCGTCCCAACAACCAGTACGCGCATGATCCAGGGCGAGATTCCGGGAATGGGGTTCAGCCCGCCGTAAGAGTTGAAGAGCGTCAAAAGGCCAATCGCCTCGATCGTAGAGATGCCGATGGTCATATAGCGGGTGATCTGCGTGATACGGCGCTGCCCGGCTTCTTCTTTGCTCATCTTCTCAAGCTTGGGGATTGCCGCCTGCAGCAGCTGCATGATGATCGATCCTGTGATGTAGGGCATCACGCCCAGGGCAAACAGAGACATCCGCTGCAGCGCGCCGCCGGAAAACAGCCCCAGGAACTGGAGCGAAGGATTGGTCTCGACGGCGTTGGTGACCGCATTGACATTGACGCCCGGCGCCGGGATATAGCAGCCAATGCGGTACAAGGCCACGACGGCCAGCACAAAGAGTATCTTTTTGCGAAGTTCAGGGACCTTAAACGCGTTTACGATCGTTTTTAACACGATTTACTCGACCGCCCCTCCTGCTGCCTCGATCTTGGCCTGAGCGGTCTTTGAGACCTTGTCAACGCGTACGGTGAGCTTTTTCTTCAGCTCTCCGTCACCCAGGACCTTAACGGGTTTCTTCTCTGCGGATTTAATAGCGCCCGCAGCTTGCAGGGCGTCAGCATCGACAACGGCGCCCGCTTCAAAGAGCTCCTCAAGGCGCCCCACGTTGACCACCGCGTACTCTACGCGATTGTGGCTGACGAAGCCGCCCAGCTTGGGCAGGCGCATCGCCAGGGGCAGCTGACCGCCCTCAAAGCCGGGACCCTTGCCGCCACCGGCACGAGACATCTGGCCGTTACTTCCGCGACCGGAGGTGCCGCCGTGGCCGGAGCCATGACCGCGTCCCACTCGCTTGCGCTCCTTGGTTGAACCGGGCGCAGGAAACAAGTCATTGATCTGCATGATTAGCCTTCCTCTACCGCAACAAGGTGCTTGACCTTAAAGATCATGCCACGCACCGCGTCGTTATCGGGCAGTTCCACCGTGTGGCGGATGCGTTTAAGCCCCAGAGCTTTCACGGTCGCCACCTGGTCTTTGGGGCAGCTGATAGTTGACTTCAGCTGCGTTACTTTGATGGTCTTAGTCTTTTTTGCAGGCATCAGTTGGCCTCCTGTTCATGACCAAAGATCTCGGCGACGGTCTTGCCGCGCCGCTTGGCCATTTCACTCGCCGATACCAGCGACTGCAAGCCTTGCACGGTTGCGCGCACAATGTTGATTGCGTTTGCGCTGCCCAGTGACTTGCTCAGCACGTCGGTTACGCCGGCGGCCTCAAGGACCGCACGCACCGGACCGCCGGCAACAACGCCGGTACCGGGCGCGGCAGGCTTAAGCAGCACGCGCCCCGCGCCAAACTGGCCCGTGATCTCGTGGGGCAAGGTGCCGTTGATGATCGGCACTTTGAACATATTCTTCTTTGCGTCCTCGATACCCTTGCTGATAGCGTTAGGGACCTCAGATGACTTGCCCATACCTACGCCGACTTTGCCCTCGCCGTCGCCAACCACAACCAAAGCGCTCAGAGAGAAGCGCCGGCCGCCTTTAACGACCTTCGACACTCGATTGATCGAAACGACTTTCTCGGACAGCTCGGATACGGGTGTATCTTTACGCGCCATGTACCATTCCTCCTAGAACTTCAGTCCGGCGCCGCGAGCACCGTCCGCCAGGGCTTTTATCCGGCCATGATAGATGTGACCGCCGCGGTCGAACACGACCTCAGTCACACCGGCCTTCTTCGCGCGCTTGGCGACTTCTTCGCCCACACGCTTGGCGGCGTCGATATTGCTGCCACCCTTAAAGCCTTTTTCAACACTTGAAGCAGCGACCAGCGTAGCGCCGGCCACATCGTCGATCACCTGGACCGCGATGTTGCTGTTGGTGCGCATAACCCGCAGACGCGGACGAGCAGCGGTCCCCGTGACCTTCGCGCGTACCCGGCGCTGACGCCGTGCCAGCCCTGCGCTTTTTGCTTTGAGTTTATCCATGTCTCTCTTATCTCCTCGGGTCCTTCGGACGCCTGCTCAGCAAGCGCCCAAAACACTACTCTGTACCTTAGCCGGCGGCCTTGCCCATCTTGCGACGGACGTGCTCGCCTTCGTAGCGGATGCCTTTGCCTTTATAGGGCTCAGGTTTGCGCCATTTACGGATAACGGCGGCCTGCTGGCCAACCCGTTGTTTGTCGATCCCTTTGACCGTGATCTTCGTAGGCGCGGGCACCTCGAACGTGATACCCTCCATCGGCTCAACAATAACCGGGTGCGAATAGCCCAGCGCCATCTCCAGGTTTGAGCCTTTGAGCGCGGCACGATAGCCAACGCCGACGATCTCAAGGTTACGCGAGTAGCCTTCGCTTACGCCGGTGACCATGTTGCTGATCAGCGTGCGTGTCAGCCCATGCAGGCTGCAAGCCTCGCGACTCTCATCGGCGCGCGTGACTTCGATCTGCCCGTCTTTGAGCTCAGCGGCGATCAGAGCGGGGACCGTGTGATGCATCTCGCCCAGTTTGCCCTTGACGCTCACCTGCTGTCCGTCGATCTTTATTTCGACGCCGTCAGGAACAACGATAGGCATTTTACCGATACGTGACATAACGTTTACTCCTCTCGCTTTCCTTACCAGACGTAGGCGACGACTTCGCCGCCGATCCCCTTGGCGCGGGCCTGTACATCGGTCATCACGCCCCGGGAGGTCGAGATAACGGCGATGCCTAAGCCGCCCAGCACGCGGGGCAGGTCATCTTTCTTTGCAAAGACACGCAGGCCCGGCTTGCTGATGCGCCGTATTCCCGTCAGGGTGCGCTGCTTGTCGGCGCCATACTTTAAAGTAACCGTCAGCGTCGGCGCAGGCTTGGTGTCTGTCACCTGATAATCGACGATATAGCCGGCGTCTTTTAAGACCGCGGCGATGGCGACAAGCTTTTTGCTTGAGGGCATCGCACACTCGGCCTTGTAGGCGGAATTCGCGTTGCGAATGCGTGTCAGCATATCGGCGATGGGGTCTGTCATACTCATAATATTATTCCTCCTGGTCCCAGATGGATGAAGCGAAAAGGTTCGCGCCGACCCGTGGAAGGCGCGCTGCTTGCCTCAACCTCTCCGGTTGTTCCCATTGCGTCAGTCGTCTCTACCAGCTGGCCTTGTGAACACCGGGGAGCTCGCCTTTCAGCGCCAGCTCACGCACGCACACGCGGCAGAGTCCAAACTGGCGGTAATACGCCCGTGGACGGCCACACCGTACGCAGCGGTTATGCTGGCGCGTCGAGAACTTTGGCGTCCTCTGCGCTTTGGCGATCATCGATTTCTTTGCCATGTTTTCCCTTTCTGTAGCGAGACGCTTATGCGTCCCGCGATTAATCCTTGAACGGAAAGCCAAAACCGTCAAGCAGCGCACGGGCGCCGGCGTCGTCTTTGGCTGAGGTTACAAAGGTGATATCCATGCCGCGCGTACGATCCACCGAGTCATAGTTGACCTCAGGGAA
>WQYT01000105.1 GCA_009781115.1 Coriobacteriia bacterium | reverse complement strand
GGACCCGACATGAGAACCTTGGTGACGCTTGCTTGCGAAGACTGCAAGCGGCGCAATTACACGACAAAGAAGAATAAGCAGAACAATCCCGATCGTATCGAGATGAAAAAGTACTGTCCGTGGTGCAAGACCCACACGAACCACAAGGAAACGCGTTAGTTCGCAGCAGACAGGCCAGTAGCTCCAATTGGTAGAGCGCCGGTCTCCAAAACCGGATGTTGGGGGTTCGAATCCCTCCTGGCCTGCCAGACTTACGGACGGCAGCGATTGACAAGGAAAGAAGTAATGCAGGTCGCAATGTCGGGATTCGAACCCGACAGGGCGAAACAGCCCAGTGGGCTGTTTCGGGCCGAGCGTAGCGAGGTCTCGCGGATTGGCGAAGCCAAGACGCGGAATCCCTCCTGGCCTGCCAGACTTACGGACGGCAGCGATTGACAAGGAAAGAAGTAATGCAGGTCGCAATGTCGGGATTCGAACCCGACGGGCAAAACAGCCCTGTGGGCTGTTTTGGGCCGAGCGGAGCGAGGTCTCGCGGATTGGCGAAGCCAAGACGCGGAATCCCTCCTGGCCTGCCAGTATGGCAGATTGATACTTTTTATCAAACGCAACTTCTGGTGTAAGGAGTCTGCGAGCCCCGAGGGGCCGCGGACGCACTTCATAGAAAGACAGAGTTATGGCAAAAGACAAAGAGGCCAAAGGCCTCAGTTCAGATAAAAAGGCTGAAAAAGGAGCGGCGCCCAAGGCGTCAAAGGCGTCTAAGTCGTCTAAGCAAAAACCGGTAAAGAACTCAACGGGTATCTTCGGTAAGATCGGCGGCTACCTGAAGGGCGTTGTCCAGGAGCTTAAACGCGTAACCTGGCCCACGCCAAAAGAGATGCTGAACAGTGGCATCATCGTCATCGTGACGCTGATCTTCTTCGCGCTCTTTACCTTCGCCTTCGATTCGGCTGCGACAAGGGGCGTGACTGCGCTGGCGAACACGACTGCCTCGAAAGAGGCGTCTTCGACGCCATCGACGGAGACCACCTCAGCGGCATCAACAGAAGCGACGGTGAACGCGAATACGACGCCCGCCCCTTCAACCACCGCAACGGAAACGGGTAAGTAATGGCGAAGAAGTGGTACGTTGTCCATACCTATTCCGGGCATGAGAACAAAGTCAAGACGGCTATCTTAAACCGTATCGAGAGCCTCGGTCTGGCTGACCAGATCTTCGATATCCAGATCCCGACAGAGACCGTGGTCAATAAAGACGATGGCAGACGTCAGGAGAAAAAGATCTATCCTGGCTATATCCTTGTGCAGATGGACATGAATGATAACTCATGGTACATCGTGCGCAACACACCGGGAGTGACGGGCTTTATCGGTTCGCAGAATAAGCCGGTGGCGCTCACGCGCGACGAGTACAACGTCATGATGCGCAAGAGTAAGAGCGGCGAAGCGCCGCTGGCCGTTACCAACTTCAAAATTGGCCAGGTGGTCCGCATCCAGGATGGCGCTTTCACCGATTTTGACGCAACGATCGTCGAGATCAATGTCGATAAGGGAACGCTGCGCTGCAACGTGACCTTGTTCGGTCGGGAGACTCCCGTTGAGCTGGAGTTTTCTTCGGTCGAGACTATAGAGTAACAGGTAGGAACTATGGCTAAGAAGAAACAAGTAGGATTTATCAAGCTGCAGATCCCCGGCGGGCAGGCAAACCCTGCGCCGCCAGTTGGCCCGGCGCTGGGCGCGCAGCAAGTCAATATCATGCAGTTTTGTCAGGCTTTCAATGCCGACACGTCAGATCGTCCGGGCTTGATTTTGCCGGTCGAGATTACGGTCTTTGAGGACCGCTCGTTCAGCTATATCATCAAAACCCCGCCAGCGGCCGTGTTGCTGAAGAAGGCCGCCAGCATTGAAAAGGGCTCAGCGGAGCCTCACAAAGAGAAGGTGGCGACCGTGTCCTGGGACCAGGTGCGCGAGATCGCTACGACCAAGATGCCGGACTTAAACGCGAACGACATCGACGCCGCCGCCAAGATCGTAGCAGGCACCGCCCGCTCGATGGGCATCATCGTCGAGTAGTTATCCCGATTGTCATTGCGATGTGGCAATCCAGTAATTTCGCAGCGAAGCTGCGCCGCCCGCCCGGGGCGGCAACGGAATGGACTTGGCAAAGGCTCTGTAGGGCGCGACGACCCAGTGCGGAGCGCCCGGAAAACAGTCCTGCGGACTGTTTTCAGCGGAGCAGAGCGCTAGCCCCGCGCCTCTGTTCGGAGTGGCAACAGGCTCGGTTCGGCAATGACTCTGTAGGGCGCGACGACCCGGCGCGCCTTTGTTCGGAGCAGCAAAGAAGTTGGGAGATGGGCCAAAGCCCGTCGCTATAACCACAGGAGGTAACAAAACATGGCACACAGCAAAAAGTACACGGAAGCGCGCGGAAAGATCGATCGCGAAAAGCTCTATGAGCCGCATGAGGCTTGCGAGCTGGTCAAGCAGGTCGCCGCGGCAAACTTTGACGAGACCATCGAGGCCCACTTCCGTCTGGGTATCGACACCCGCCAGGCAGACCAGCAGGTGCGCGGCAGTATCTCGCTGCCTCATGGCACCGGCAAGACCGTGCGCGTTGCGGTCTTCGCGGAAGGCGACCTGGCGCGTGCGGCAGAAGAAGCGGGCGCAGATGTCGTCGGCTCTGACGACCTGGTACAAAAGATCAGCGGCGGCTGGTTCGACTTTGACGCCGCGGTCGCTACGCCCGATATGATGGGCAAAGTTGGCCGCCTGGGCAAGCTCTTAGGCCCGCGCAGCCTGATGCCAAACCCCAAGCTGGGCACCGTCACCACCGACGTGGCTAAGATCGTGGGCGAGCTTAAGGCAGGCCGTGTTGAGTATCGTGCTGACCGTTACGGCATCTGCCACGTGCCGATTGGCAAGAAGTCCTTTGACACGAGCTCGCTGCTCGGCAACTACGGCGCGTTGCTTGAAGAGCTGGTCCGCGTCAAGCCGGCAGCGGCAAAGGGCAAGTACCTGAAGTCGATCGCCCTGGCCTCAACAATGGGCCCGGGCGTCAAGGTGGACCCGAGCATCACTCGCATCACCGAGGACTGATAAATGCGCTAAACCCTATCTGGCGGCGTTCCTGCGAAACTCAAGGGACCTGCGCCCGTATCGTTTCGCAGCGCCTTGC
This sequence comes from Coriobacteriia bacterium, assembly GCA_009781115.1. Taxonomy (GTDB): domain Bacteria; phylum Actinomycetota; class Coriobacteriia; order WRKU01; family WQUG01; genus WQUG01. The sequence continues at coordinate 1,590 of WQYT01000105.1, read as the reverse complement.
CAGATGACGTTAATCGCATTTATTAAAAAATGCGTTAAAAGAGTAAGGAGTGACCCCCATGAAACCAGGAAAACTCTTGTCAGTGTTTATGGCGCTTGTGCTTGCGCTGAGCATGTTTGCCGGGATTGCGGCGCCAGCGCAGGCAGCGCAGGCGGGGCCTGCTTCTGGCGAGGCTACCGCCTCGGCGCCAGCCAGCGGGTCGGCGGCTGTTCTGACGGCTCCGGCTGTTGTGGCGACAGCAGGCGAGGTCTGCGAGATAACAGCGGGCCCTGCGGCGCTTGTCGGGACGCAGTATCTCACGCTTGACGATGCGCTGAACCAGGTACCGGATGCCACTCCGGTCACCATCAAGCTGCTCACAGACATCGACTACGATACTGGTTGTGTTATCAGCAACAAGGAGATCACGTTCGACCTCAACGGCCTGAACCTCGTGTTCAAAAACACGGGCTCTCCTGCGCTCAGCCTGCAGGACTGCGCCATTGACTACATCAATCAGGGGGCCGCCGGGTCGTTTAAAGCGATCAACCTTGGCGGCAATGGCCACGGGCTGGCCGTAGATGAAGGCGGCTCATGCGAGTTGACCTATGCTGAGACCGACAGCGATGGCTATGATGCTATCAACTGTGATCAGGCTGCGGTTATTACGGTCAATGGCGCCGTGGTGACGAAGGGCGATCGCAGCGTGGGGATCAATGCGTACGGAAAATCCCAGGTCACGGTGAATGGGAATATTTCAACCAAGGCTGGTCATGGCGTCAGCGCTTGCGATAAAGGCACAGCGGTCACCGTAAACGGAAACATCTCGGTCGGTGGCGTCAACTGCGGCGTTGAGGCGTTCTATGGCCCCTCTATCACCGTGAACGGCAACATTACCAGTGATGGCGACAGCTGGGGTGTCAACGCCTTCAGCAAGGGCACGAAGATCGTTATCAACGGCGACATCACCCTGACGGGCATGCAAGCCGATGGCATCTTCGCTTATGAAGATGCAGCGGTCTTCGTAAAGGGCAACGTCAGTGTGCCAGGCGCCATGAGTCGTGGTGTCAGCGTTGATGCTGGCGCCCAGGCAACGATCGATGGCGCCCTTACTTCAGGTGGCGAGTATATCTGGGTTAAAGATACCCTTAAGACTGCTTCTGATTACACGACGCCTACTACCAAGGCTGGCTACCTGACCTATACCGACGGCGCAAGCACCGTCTGGGTCCATGACCCGAACGCTGCGCCTGAGCCGGAGCCTGAACCAAATCTGAAGCCGAAACCGAAGCCGAAGACCCCGGGCACGGGTGGCAAGGTGGTCACGCCTGTCGGGCTACCGGGCACCGGTGATGCGCTGCGTCCCCTGGTCATAGCGCTGGTAGTCTTTGCCGTCGCAGTAGCCGCCGTAATCATCCTGATGTTCATCCGCCGAAAATAATCGCGCCGCTGGCGCTTGTGACAAACACCCCAGGGGCGCTTGTCACCATTCATCCTGCAACACCGCGGAGAAAGCGGTAGGGCGATTTTGATTTGGGGCCCCAGGTCGGCCTACGGCTTCCCGAGTCGCTCGCTAAAATTAACGTTCCGTCAATTTTCAAGACGCTCGCT
>WQYT01000104.1 GCA_009781115.1 Coriobacteriia bacterium | reverse complement strand
TGCTACGCGCGAAGACCTGAACACCGACAAAAGTGTCAAGCGCATTACGGTGCAGTGGCCTGATGTGAGCAAGCCGCTCTTTGTACGCATCGACTATGTTGTCGGCATGTATGAAGCAATGGGCGGAATGGCTGCTCCGACCTTTATGGTACTCAAGCCAGCAACGGCGCAGGTTGCTCCTCCAGCACCACTCTTTACCGGCTTTGACGAGACACAGCCGCCCGCGCCGCTCCCGGTCAATAAGACCGCTCTGAAAAATCTGATCACACTTGCGGGCAAAGCGAAGAAAGCCGACTATACCGCGGCCTCCTATACGGCGCTGTCAAAAGCGTTGACAGCTGCCAAGAAGGTATATGCAAATGCTAATGCCACCCAGGCTCAGGTCGATTCGGCCTACAAGGCGCTGCTTACTGCCTACAACGGTTTGAAAGCAGTTTCTACCAGTACGACCATGGAGGTCGGCAAAACCTATCTGGTCGATATCTATCCGGCACTCAGCGATGGCTCGGGCGCCCCGTCCTCCAATCTCGTGGGCCTGTACTATCAAAAAGCTATCGTGGAAGTCAAAAAAAGCGGCAATGTCGTGACGTTCTTCCACAGCAAATCGCCGACGGTGACTATTCCGGGGCAGACGCCTCAGGTTGCGACGCCAAGCGTGGTAAAGGGCTACAAGTACGACACTTCGCAAAGCAGTACCCGCGCCGCCGCAGAGCTCAGCATGAAGAAGGTGCCCATAGAAGAGCTGAACGCGGACAAATCAGTCAAGCGCGTGGTGGTTCCCTGGCCTAATGTCAACAAGCCCCTCTTTATGACGATCGCTTCTGTGCCGGGGATGCCCAAGCAGCTTCTGCCTGCCCCCACCTTTATGGTGCTCAAGCCGGCAACGGCGCAGCTTATGACCACAAATCCCTTCCCGGAGTTCAGCGACTCTGGTGTGATAGATGCCAAACCGCAGACGGTGAGCAAGACGAGCCTGCAGGATCTGATCAAACGAGCGGCGGCAGTGGACACGTCAAAATACACTTCAGCATCAGCGGGCAAGCTGGCGACTGCGCTGAAGAGCGCACGCAGCGTTCTAGCTGATCCTAAGGCCACCCAGGCTCAGGTCAATGCGGCACTTGTTGCGCTTCAGGCAGCGCTTGATGGGCTGGAGTTGTTGCCCACACAGATGGCCGACGGGCGCTATACCGTGCGGGTAGCTTTCTGGCATGCGACGCTTGACAAGCCATCCATGGCCAATGACTCGCTCAACAAAACTGCGATCATCGATGTCAAAAACGGCAAGATGACGATGTCGATCTCGACCTCGCCGATCCGCGTGGGCGACACCGTAACAGCCCTGGGGACGCTGGTGGTAAACGGCAGCAATGCGAGCGTCATCGCAAACAACATCACCATAAATGGCGCCGCCAAGCCGAGCGCGTTTCGCTTCCCGCTGCCCAACAAGAACACCTATCAGCCGGTAGTGTTCTGGCTGAATCCGCAGATCTCACAGACGCCGCGTCCTGATCTGCCCGGGAGGCTCCGTATTTATTGGGATACCTTCCAGGCGGCAAGCGCGAATACGGCGCTTTCGACCAACACGGCGATCACCAATATAGACAAGGCGAATCTTGACGAGATCAAGCGTTCGGCAGAGACTACTACGGCGGCCGCGCCGGAGCCCGTACTGGGTTCTGCCCAAAAGGACAACTCGAGCAATGAGAGCACGGGCCTTGGCGGCGCAGTGAAAAAGATCGCCCGAAAGCTGCCCTGGTATGCCTGGGCTGCGATCGGTGTGGGTGTTGTGGGCGTCTGTGCGGTTGGAGGAGTGCTTATCAAGAAGAATGCTGCTGCAAAGAAGGGAAAAGATTCAGATGAAGCCAGCGCTGCATAAAGCCGCGATAACTCTGGGCGCCTGCCTGTTGCTGGCGGGAGTACTGCTTGCGGGGGCCGCGGTGGCGGGAGCCGCCGGGGAGCAAGCCCTTCAGGCGGTTCCCTCGTACGTAAACCCCCTGTCGGGAAAGATCGAAGATACCGGCAATAATCCCGGGCTCGGCCAGGGCATGACCGAGAATCTGGTCAAGAAGACGCCTGTGACCATGCTCGTAGACGATCAGGGCAGCACCTTCATCACGTTCAGGGTGGGGCTGGTAAAGGAGTCAAAGGATTTTGCCATCGAGCTGCTTGATGGGAGCGGGAAGGTCAAAGAGGCAGTCCCCTATAGCATCGTTGCGACGCAACCGGACTCCGACACCCAAGACCTTCGCATCAAAGTTCCGGGCAAAGACGCCGTGCTGCGCGTGTCGCTCGTCTCTATCCCCATGGGCCGCGAGGTCGTGGGCTTTGTCAAGTTCGCGCCGGAGGGTGAGACCGTTACGGTGCCTACCACTAAGGAAGAAACGGATAACGCAGCCATCTCTATCTATCAGAACTCCAACAATGACAAAGTTACGGGAGTAAGCCAGCAGAATCGCGGGAAGTTGCTCACGTTCCTTGGCATCGCCGCGGGCATTTTGCTTCTGATCGGAGCCGCCGCCGCCATCGTGTATGTGCGCAAAAAGAAATCGCGCGGAAACGCATAGTCGATGCGCCGCCGGTTTCGCTCGATAATCAGGAGCGCCTTTATTGTCATGTTGTGTGCGTTGCTTGTTGTTGCGACCGGCTGCGTGAACCAATATCCTGAGGGGAAGAACGGCTCAAAAGTGATCACCGGCCATGAGCGTGTGGTCGCAACCTCGCGTGCTGTTGTCGAGATCATGGCGCGCCTGGATGTTAATGTTGTTGGGGTTCCCCAGACGGAGCTCCAGGATTCTGATCGCTTCAAGGGGGTCGCCGTAAATATCGGACCCTCCATGAACCCGGATATGGAGATCATTCGCTCCCTGCAGCCAGACTGGGTGTTTTGCCCTAAGACCCTTGAGTCGAGCCTGAAGCCGCGTTTTGAGGCGGCGCATATCGACGTCGCGTTTCTGAACCTGCGCAGCGTTGACAGCATGTATGCCTCGATCGCCCAGCTCGGCCCGCTCCTGAAGCGTGAGCAACAGGCGCAGAAACTTGCGGATGAATACGCGGCGTTTAAGGCGCAGTACAAAGCAGATGTTACCTTTGACAAGCCGCCGCGGGTATTGATCCTGATGGGCCTGCCCGGCTCGTATCTGGTTGCGACAGAGAACTCATACCTTGGGTCGCTGGTTGCGATGACCGGGGCGGTCAACGTATATGGCAATGAGAGCGCGGAGTTCATATCTGCTAACACAGAAGACATGTTGTCAAAGAAGCCGGACATTATCCTGCGCGCGGCGCATGCGCTGCCCGATGACGTGCAGAAAATGTTTGCCAAAGAGTTCAAGGAAAACGATATCTGGAAGCATTTTGACGCGGTACAAGCCGGTCGCGTCTACGACCTGCCCTACGATCAATTTGGCATGAGCGCAACGTTTGAGTACCCCCAGGCACTCACCACCCTGAAAACGATCTACCAGGAAGCCGGCTACTAGGAACACGGGGGGTCGGGTACACTGTGTTCCCTCTCGCTTTGCGCATCTGCGCCCTGAAAGCTATTTTAGCAGCCCAGGCCGTCAGGAGGCTGCCAGAGAAGAAGACTGCCCGCCCGAATGTGCCAAAGTCAAAAGTAAAATACCGCCAAAGTCAAAAGTAAAATACCGCCAAAGTCAAAAGTAAAACATTGACAAAGTCAAAAGTCTGCTCTATGATTCCTTTGGAGGTAACGATGGGTAGAAAATATTTGAAACGCATTTCTGATGCGAAACTTAATCTCCTGTTGCAGGCAAAAGGGGCCGTATTGATCGAGGGGCCTAAATGGTGCGGAAAAACAAGCTCAGCAGAGGAGATAGCAAGCAGTATTCTATATATGCAGGATTCTGATACGTCAAAGGCGAACATTTTGATGGCAAAAACTAAGCCTTCGCTTTTGCTTGAAGGTGAAACCCCGCGCCTGCTGGACGAATGGCAGGTCGCGCCTGAGCTTTGGAATGCAGTGAGATTTGCAGTTGATAAAAGGCACGCAAAAGGGCAATTCATTCTGACGGGCTCTGTTATCCCAACAAGAACAGATGATATGCATACCGGTACCGGCAGGATCGCGCGAATGAAAATGCGGACTATGTCGTTATTTGAAACGGGAGATTCGACTGGTGAGGTATCGCTTGAAGCGTTATTTAATAAGGATGCAAACATAGAGGGCACATCGAAGCTTTCTGTTGAGCAGTTGGCTTTTGTCTTGAATCGTGGCGGCTGGCCCGCAGTTGCGCAAGAAAAAAATGAAAGAATTGCGTTGGCAGTTGCTGATGACTATCTGGAGGCTGTGGCCAATGAAGATATTTCAAAGGTAGATGATATTGAGAAAAGTCCCGATAGGGTAAAGGCCTTGCTCCGCTCTTTATCGAGAAATATTTCCAGCGAAGCAAAAACGTCAACAATCCTAAATGACCTGAAAGAAAACGATGAAGCTTTATCGCAGGTCACCATCGATCAATATATCAGTGCTCTGAAGAGAATATTTGTCATCGAAGATTTGCCCGCATGGAATGCGAAACTCCGTTCAAAAACGGCAATCAGGACAACGGCAAAAAGGCACTTCACCGATCCATCAATTGCGGCTGCTTCACTCCGCGCAACGCCAAAAAGGTTGCTTGAGGATTTCGAAACATTCGGGTTTCTTTTTGAATCACTCTGTATCAGGGATTTAAGGGTCTATGCGGAAAGCATCGACGGCGCCGTCTACCACTATCGGGATAAGAACGGTTTGGAGATTGATGCTGTAATTCAGTTAGCCGATGGACGATGGGGCGCAGCTGAAATCAAGATGGGTGCGGGGGAAATCGAAGA
>WQYT01000103.1 GCA_009781115.1 Coriobacteriia bacterium | reverse complement strand
TCGACCTGGTCGACTATGTGATGTCAACGTTCGGCTTCAGCTATACCGCCGAGCTTTCAACGCGTCCCGAAGACAGCATCGGTACCGACGAGATGTGGGAGCTCGCCACCTCAGCGCTGCGCGACGCACTGGAGACGCGCGGCATCGACTATGAGATCAACGAAGGCGACGGCGCCTTCTACGGCCCCAAGATCGACATCAAGCTGCGCGACGCCATCGGGCGCATCTGGCAGTGCTCGACGATCCAGTTCGACGGCAACATGCCGGGCCTCTTTGGCGCCGAGTACCGCACCGCAGAAAACACGGCCGAGACGCCCTACATGCTGCACCGCGCCATCCTCGGATCGATGGAGCGCTTCTTCGGCATCCTGCTCGAGCACTACAACGGCGCCTTGCCGACCTGGCTCATGCCCACGCAGGCGGTCGTCGTGCCGATCTCTGAGGATCAGAATGAGGCTGCGCGTGGCGTAGCCGCCGAGCTGACAGCGGCAGGTCTGCGCGTCGAGGTCGACGAGGCCAACGAGCGCATGAACGCCAAGATCGCCCGCGCCCAGAGCATGCGCATCCCGTACATGCTCGTCCTGGGCAAGCGTGAAGCAGAGAGCGGGGAGGTGTCGGTGCGTCACCGCGCCGACGGCGACCTGGGAGCGATGGCTGTGAGCGCCGTTGCCGACAAGATCCTCTCCGAGCACCCCTAGTATTTGTCATTGCGAGGAGCGTAGCGACGCGGCAATCCAGTAGTTCTTAATGCGAGCCTGTGAGAAATCGGAGGGGCACGCATGCTCAGACATACTCGCCGCGTAAGCGCTTGCTAATCTCAAGCCCTTGCGCGGCTGCGTAACTCGCATTCGTACCCCTCCGATTTCTCTTCATACCCCTAATATAAACCCAGCGGCTGTTCGGGCCATCGAGGCCCTCACAGCCGTGAACACAGGGGGTCGGGTACATTGTGTTTGCACGCAAACACAATGTACCCGACCCCCTGTGTTCATCCTGGCGTCATCTGTGACGGTTCTGGTTGGCAGCCGCCTGTTCGGGCGTCAGTTTATTGGCATTCTTTGCACACCGGGTTTCATTGCTGTCCTCAGGGAATCGACTCCCTTCGGCTTGTTTGTTCTGGTGTTAGCTGTACCGACTCTGGCTGGCAATCGCCCGTAGGGCGCGACGACTCGGCGCGCCTCTGCTCCAAGTGGCATCACTGTGGGGGGGGATACTGCTCACTCGCATCCGATCTGCTCAATACTCTATAATCAGAGGTGCGACAAATCGGTTTAAACGGCTGAACTATATTTTGTAACTATGGTTTTGATCAGGCAACGAGGTGCCTAACCTCTTAAGTCTGGTTGAAATCACTGTTAGTTCAGTTGTTTTTGATTCTGATTTGTCGCAAAGGGGTTGGGCACCTTTTTGCGTACCTAATCCTCCCGTTTGTGATTAAAAAACAGAGAGGAAAAAGGATGGGATCAAATCTAATGAAACTTGCGTTGCCAGCTTCGTCAAAAGTGCTGTTGTCCAAAGCTATGAAAGCGTATGAAGATATGCTTTTAGGCAATCAGAGCGATAGCGACCGAGATGCAGCAGCAGACTTCAAAGAAATAATTGAGGAGCTTATTGATGATGCTGTTGAAAATGACGTTGACAATAAATCATTACTGAAATCTCTTTATTCTGAGTTCCCAGTTGCTGAGGTTCTGATCGATCAGGTTGTCTTTTCCTCTGAAGCCGACATGGAGCAAGATATCTGGGAGGCTAATCAAATAGATGGTGCTTCAATGACCCCACAACGCACCTGCATCCAATGCGGGGTGAGTATTGATTTCAACGCGCCGTTTTGCTCGCAGTGCGGAGCAAAACAGCCAGAGCTTACTACGACTGAGCTTGCTTCTGTAATAACTCAGGTGCAGCAACAGTCAACTGCAAAAAAATCTGTAGATCTTGAGAGAAGTTTTGGGTTTGCATTTCTTGGATTCGTAATCCCCTTAGTCGGCTTGATTCTTTATGCTGTTTGGTTCAGGGACCGTCCTGGGCCAGCGAAGTCTGCTGGAACAGGGGCGCTTGTTGGAGTGGCAATAAGCGTTGTTGCTGGAATAATCTACTTTATAGTGATCGCTTCAATCACAAGGTCTGTTTTGGGCGCTTTTGGGTAAAGTCTGTAGGCAGCTGCCCCATCGCTTCAGATGGTTGTTACTTAGTGAGCAGATCAGGAAGTTGCAGGTGCTCCCTTTCTGCCAAAGCGCTTTCTTTGCATATCCTGCCATCTCAAGTATTCTTGAAATATAAAGGATATCAAGAATAGGAGTAGACCATGAACCTTGCAACTGTTTCTGCCAATGGCCAGATAACAATTCCTATTGAGATTCGTCGCAGTTTGAATCTCAAAGCTGGTGATAAGGTACTTTTTCTGCGTAAACAAAGTGGCGAGATCGTGTTAAGTAACTCGGCTGAGCGTATCATTGAAAAACTACAAGAAGCTGTTGCGGATGCTGGTTTCACCGAAGACGATATTTTAGCCGAAGTAATGAAAGTTCGCTATGGCGATAAGTGAGCGCTAGAATCAGCATATCTGTTTATCCTGCAGACGGTATCAATATGTTTTGTTGGTATGGGATAATAAAAAGAACTTCAAGGAGGTGAACAGCCATGCCAAATGCTGTTTCTGGAACATTTACAAATGGAAAGGTCGTCTTCGATGGCGTGGTGCCACCGGTAAAGACTTCGAAAGTTGTTGTCGTGTTTTTAGATGCCATACATCCTAAAAAGAAGCTGACTGATTTGTTCAGCGTACTTGGTACGTGGGATGATCCTCGAACAACTGATGATATCGTTGCAGACATCCGCGCAAGCCGAACAACCAGACCAGAATTTTCGCTATGAGATATCTCCTCGATACTGATATTTGTATCTTTTTTCTGCGCAACAATGATGCGGTTGTATCTCGTATTGCAGAGGCAAACGAAGACGACCTTGCAGTGCGCAGAGTAGAGCGATTAGCCTACTGAATGAGACAAGGGGACGGTTCTCTTGTCTCATTGCTTTAATAGCGTAAGTTAGGCTCTCGGCGCGATATGCACCTCAGCCAGATGAGGCTGGTAGTGAGGGGAGTGGGGTGTTGACACTGGCGCTCACAGAAACCTGAGCCGTGTTTTTGAACTGTCGTTCGCCTTTGTGATGTCCGAGCCTTTATCTATGATGGGTACATCACATCCTCAGGAGAAAGGCAGACCAATGGACGTATCGAAGACTCGGTTTACCGAACATGTCATGAAACGCTATGCTGAGCGGATAGCAGGCATTTCTGATCCCGGTGACATTTTGGAGTACGTGGCGCAAAACAAGCAGAAGATTGAAGGCGATCTGCTTAAGATGCTTGAGTACGCAACCTGTGTGTATGAGGGCCCGGCAAAGACCAGCGAGAAAGTTTGTGTATATATCAGCGGGAGCTGGATGTTTATTATTGCCGCAAAGGACCACACCGTTATTACGCTCTTTAAAAAAGATTTGGGTGTTGATGATGAGCGCTTTAATAAATCGTATATGATGCGCGTGGTTGCAAAGATTGAGAAGTTGAAAAGCGAAGCCGAGGAGGCAGACGCCGCAATTGTGGTCGAAGCCGACCGGTTAGCAAAGAAGGTGGAAGAAAATGAGGCGCATATTGTTGAGTTACGTAAAGAGATCTCTGACCTGGAGACATTAAATCAGGACTATCGCAACATTATCCGCAAAACCAACCTGCAATCTGATATGGCCTGGCGTGCCGTGCGGGAATTTATGAATCATGTTCTGGGCACCCGTGAATTTTAGTGAACCCTCGCGGCACTAGAAAAATGAGCAGAGAGTTTCGGTTATCTGGGAGAGGTATTCCTGGTCCATGATCTGCTCTACTTGCCTGGCATGGCGAGCTTCCAGGTCAAAGGCGCGGACTTGTTCGATGGCTATAAAGCCGCGGGTCTCCAAACCATCGGGAAGTCGGCGATGAAGCGGGAAGCCATTGTTGGTTGTGGTGATGGGGCACACGAGGGTCATTGAAGTGCCCGCATTGAAGTAGTCCGTGCTTACTACCAGAGCTGGCCTGCGACCCTGAGGCTCATGTCCTTCTGATGGGTTGAAGTCAAACTGGATGATGTCGCCTTTGCGAAACATCACCACATCTCCTTACCCATCGGTTTACCCCAGTCGTATTCCTCGGGCTTGGGGCCACTATATCCGTCAAGCAGATCTTCTATCCGATAGCTTTTAGTTGGCTTGACCGTGAGTGTGCCGTCTTTGGCATCGACGTTGAGTTTATCGCCCAGCTTTAGCCCTAACTTCTCGCGAAGCTGCCGGGGGAGTAAGATGCCCTGCCCATTTCCCCATTTTGAAAGCGTTACCGTAGCCATAAGAACCTCCATGTATAAACACGTTTATACTATAGCACGCTCAAACCCACGCGGCAAGGAGACTAATTGGAGTAGCTGTTAGCTGTGCCTCGCCACAAAGAAGTCGGCCATGGACAGCAGCAGATCCTTCGCTTTGCTCGCGGGCAGCACGCCATCCAGTTTCGCTTTCGCGTCAGTCACCAGCGCCAGAGCGTAGCCGGAGGCGAAGGTGACAGACCCCGTGGCCTCCATCAGCTCGACCGCCTCGGCCAGTTCATTCGCATCGGCCGAGTGTGCCTGCAGCAGCTCCAGCAGGCGCTCGCGCGCCGCTCCTTCGCTGTGGTTGAGCGCATGTATCGCGATCAGGGTGCGCTTGCCTTCGGTGATGTCGCCGCGGAAGTCCTTGCTGCGGTCATCTCCGCTCACATTGATGATGTCGTCTTGGATCTGGAAGGCCAGGCCGGTCGCCATGCCGAACTCACGCAACGCCTCGATGGTGGCTTCGTCGGCGCCGCCGATGATCGCTCCCACGGCCAGAGGCACCGCTCCGCTGTAGTAGGCGGTCTTGTGGTTGGCCATCATCAGGTAGTCCTCGACGGTGATGTCGAAGCGGTTGTCACGCACCCAGCCGATGTCGAGCGCCTG
>WQYT01000102.1 GCA_009781115.1 Coriobacteriia bacterium | reverse complement strand
GGAGAAACCTCCCGGGCGCGCTCGATGACCTCTGCGACCACGCCGCCGTTGATGGCGACCAGTTCCTCGCGCAGCATGCCGGGCTTGCGCGCGATGCCCGCCGTGATGACCACGATATCCGAGTCTGCCGTATCAGCGTAGTCGCCCGTACCCGTCACGCTCACGCCATGGGGGGCGATCGCCGCCATTTGGCGCATGTCGAGCGCCTTGCCGCGCGCCACGCCGTCGGCCACATCGATCAGCACCACGTCGGCGATGCCTTTCTGCTCGATCAGCAGAGCGGCGGTCGAGCCAACGAAGCCCGCGCCGACGATCGTGACCTTGGGTGATGTTTTCATGCCAGTCATTTGTACTCCTAACAGGTGGGGCGCCGGGGGCGTCGCCCCCTACGCACTCATGCAATACCGTTGCCAGTCCGGGCAAGGCGCGGGGCTGGCGCTCTGCTCCGCTGAAAACAGTCCACAGGACTGTTTTCCGGGCGCTCCGCACTGGGTCGTCGCGCCTTACATGGTCGTTGCCAGTTCTAACTATAGCGTACCGAGGACGTCGCCCCCGACCAAGTCTTACTTAACCGCAGCCTTTTTCTTGGCAGGGGCTTTCTTCTTTGCAGCCGCCTTTTTGGGTGCGGGCTTTTTTGTGCCCGCGTCCTCGCTGGCCGCCGCGGCAGCGGCTGCCTTCTCGGCTTTCTTCGCCTCTGCCTCTTTTTTGGCGGGGCAGTCCATGTTGATGCAGATGCGCCAGGGGCCGCGACGCGTCGTCACGACGATCTCCGGCGAGCCACAGGCCTTGCAGTACTCACCCGTCGCCTTGATCTCGCCATTGCCAGGCAGCGGATAGCTGGTCTGGCACTCCTCGTAGTTGGTGCAGCGCGCAAAGCGCTTCAAGGACCGCGGGTTGCGCTGCCCGATGATGCGCCCCTCTTTGCCCGCAGCGGCACAGACCGGGCAGGCCCCCAGGTCGATCGGCGCCTCATAGTTGGTCCGGCACTCCGGATTCAGGCAGCGCTCGACCGGCTTGCGGCGAAACTGTATGATGCGCACCCGCGGCGCACCGCAGACAGAGCACGGCTCTTCAAGCGGCTCGATCTTGCCCTCCGGGAGCGGATAGCTCACGTCGCAGCCCGTACCCTCGGCGTTCCAGCCGCTGCATCCCGCAAACTGCCCCTTCGTCTTCATGTTGCTGCGTACCACGATGTCCTTGCCGCACTTGGGGCAGGTCCCGATGACCGAGTCGGCATGGCTCGCGTCCTTGAGCATCTCGCTCACTTCTTCGGTCTTTTCCAGCAGGGTCGCCATACTATCAGAAAGAAGCTCGCGCGAGTGAGCGACCACCTCGCGGCGCTTACGCGTGCCGCTGGCGATCGCGTCCATCTCCCCCTCCAGCTGCGCGGTCATGTCCGGCGAGGTGATGTGTGCGGCAAAACGCGAGAGCGCGTCTACGACCGCCCGGCCCAGCTGGGTCGGCTTCAGCGCCTTGTTCTCGATCTGGATATAGGCCCGGTCGACCAGGCGCTGCACCGCGTCGGCGCGCGTCGCCTTGGTCCCCAGACCCAGCTTCTCCATCGTCGTGATGATGCCGCCTTCGCTGTAGCGTGCCGGTGGCTTGGTCTGGCGCTGATCGCTTTCGCACGAGAGGATCTTCAGTTCGTCGCCCTGGGCAAGCGCCGGCAGATAGTCCTCTTTCTTCGCGCCGTAGGGGTAAAACGCGCGAAACCCCGGCTTTATCAGCGTCTGGCCCTTGGCAAAAAAGGCCTCGCCCGCCACGTCAAAGTTTGCCTTTAAGTCGTGGTAGACCGCCGGCACAGACAGCGTCGCCATGAAGCGGCGCGCGATCAGGTTGTAAAGCTTCCACTCGTCATCGCGCAGCTTCGAGCGGACGGCCGTATCGGTGGGATGAATGGGAGGATGATCCGTCGTCTCCATCTTGCCGCGGGTTGGCTTGAGCGCGCCCTGCGCAAGCAGCGCGTTGGCGTGCTCTGCCAGCTCGGGCACCTGCGCAAGCCGGCGCAGGCTTTCTGCCAGGTCCAGCGACGCGGGATAGACCGTGTTGTCCACGCGCGGGTAGCTGATAAGGCCGCTCATATAGAGCGACTCCGCCAGGCGCATCGTGCGCGTGGGAGATAAGCCCTCGCCGGCGGCCACCGCCATGAGCGTCGTCGTGTTAAAGGGAACCGGCGGCTTGACCACGCGTTCCTTCTGCTCAAGCTCAACAACGCGCGCCGGCGGCGTGCCCGCGGCAATCGCGGCACGGACGGCGCTAACTGCCGCCTGGGCTGCGCCGCCATCCGTGAAATGGTCCTTGACGTGGCGGGTCGTGAAGGTCTCGCCTTCGCGCGTCTGGAGCTCAGCGGCAACCACCCAGTAATCTTCGGGCTCAAACGCGTCGCGCTCGGCCTCTTTGTCTACGATGAGCTTCAAGGTTGGCGTTTGTACGCGACCGGCGCTGCGGGGTTTGCCCAAACCAGCAAAGCGTACCTTGGTCAGGTAGCGCGTCAGCACGGCGCCCCAGATCAGGTCGATGTCCTGGCGCGCCTCGCCGGCCTGCGCCAGATCGTCATCGACCGTGGTCAGCTCACCAAAGGCACGGGTCACCTCGCCCTTGGTCAGCGCCGAGTAGCGCGCCCGGAAAATGGGAGCGGTCGCGTTGACCTCGCGCACCACGCTGGAAGCGTCTGAGCCAATAAGTTCTCCCTCACGATCGAAGTCCGTGGCGATGACGATCTCGTCGGCCTTCTTTGCCAGGTTCTTCAGCGAGCGGATCAGGTCGCGCTTGTCAGGGAGCTTCAGCACCGGCGCCCAGGTCAGGTAGGGCAGCGATTCGATTTTCCAGGTCTCAAGCCCCAGGCCGGTTGCAGAAAAGGGCTTGCGCTTGGTGTTCCAGGGGGGCGTAGGTAAGCTGGCGGGCAGGTCGGTCGCAATGATCTCGCCTTCTGAGGTGACCGCCTCCCAGGCTTTTGTCTTCGCGGTATAGTTGAGCTCCAGGGGAAAATCAACCTTGAGGATGTGGCCAGCCAGACCAACGCAGATGCAATCGTCATCCTGCCAGGTAAAGCGATAGATCGGCGTGGTGTAGACCTTGTCGGCCTTAGGTTTTCCTTGCGCCAGTATGTCGGCGATCCGACGCGCGGCGATATTCTTCTCGGTAATGATAAGCTTCACGCCTCAGGTCTCCTTCTGACTGATGTTGTTACGACAAAGCACGCCTTTTCTTCTCAACACGCTCCGCCAACCAATCGGTCCAGATAGCAACCCCCTGGCCGGTAGTCGCGGCGATCTCAAAGACCGGAGCGGTCGGGTTGAGCCCGCGGGTCGAAGAAAGAAACGCCTCTCTATCAAAGTCGAAAACAGGCGCGGTGTCAACTTTATTGAGGATAATTGCATCTGAAATCTGGAAGATACCGGGGTATTTGAGTGGTTTGTCGTCACCTTCGGGCACAGAAAGGATCATAACCTTCGCATCTTCGCCCAGGTAAAAATCGGTCGGACACACCAGATTGCCCACGTTTTCGATGATGATGAGGTCGAGTGCGTCAAGGTCTAAGACCCCCAGCGCACGCGCGATCATGTCGCTTTCCAGATGGCAGGCGCCCCCCGTGTTGATCTGCACCGCCGCGATGCCCTTTGACTTGATCGTCTGCGAGTCAACGTCAGAAGCGATGTCGCCTTCGATCACCGCGATGCGATAGTTCTCGCGCAGCGCGTCGATCGTGGCAAGTATCGTCGAGGTCTTGCCGGCGCCCGGGCTTGCCATCAGATCGACCATAAACACCCCGGCGGCGGTAAGGCGCGCTTTGTTCTCTGCGGCCAGCCGGTCGTTGCGTTCCAGCAGCGGCTTTTCCAGGTCAAGGTGAGCCATCTTCTTACTCCAATTCATACTGGTGACAATAAGACAAGAGAACCGTCCCCCTGTCTCACTGCGCTTCTATGGCGTCGATCCGCATCTCGCGGCCCTGCAGGAGGTTCGTTATCACCGATCCACACTCAGGGCATCTGACGCTGAAGCGATCATGCTCGTATTCGGCGCCGCACTCCAGGCATTGCGAGCGAGGAGGCAGCACGGTGATCGCCAGTTCGGCGCCTGCGGCCGGGCTGCCCTCCTTGAGCGCGTCGAACGCAAAGCGCAGCGAGTCCTCTGATATCTCGGTCATCTCGCCAAAGGTCAGCTCGATGCGCGTGATTGTGGTATAGCCAGAAGACTTACACGCCTCTTGCGCATTGTCGAAGACGGACTCCATGATCGACATTTCATGCATCTACGCGTCCTCGTCCTCGTCGTCATCATCGTAATCCGGTTTTTCAGGCAACTCCGCAAGCTTTTTTGCCGCCCGCTCGCCCCATTTTTTCAGATGCGCGTATTTGGCCTGATATACAGGGTCCTCATTTTCTGGCTCATACTCAAGCTGGAAGTCTTCCCAAGCGTCAACCTCCTGGTTCCAGATGCGGCGGTAAAATACCCGCCGGGTCATAAACAGGCTGGCTTCATAGAGTATGATGAGGGCCGCCGTCAATCCCAGCATCGGCCAGGGCGACCAGTCCGGTGTTGCGATCGCCGCGACCACAAACAGAATCACGTAGACATAGCGCCAATTTGAGCGCACGGCGTGATACTTGAGAATGCCAAAGCCGATCAGGTAAAACACCACCAGCGGCAGCTCAAAGCTGACACCAAAGCCCAGCAGCAGCAGCGTTATCCCCGAGAGATAGTCACTGGCAGCAGGCAGAACCTGCACCGGTCCCACCGCTTGCGCAATCAACCACTTGAACGCTGGGCCCATGATCACAAAGTAGGCAAACACGACGCCGCCCATAAAAAGCAGGATCGCCGCAGCGACCGTGGGGATCAGCCATTTGCGCTCACGCTTTTTGAGCGCCGGAAGGAAGAACGCAAAAATGTGATACAAAATGAGCGGGCTCATCACCACAAGCGCCGCGATAAAAGCGATCTGGAAACGCAAGGTCATCGATTCAAAGGGGCCCATCGCGAACACATGGCCGTTGTTCGGCAGGTAGGGATGCAGCGGTTTC
>WQYT01000101.1 GCA_009781115.1 Coriobacteriia bacterium | reverse complement strand
GGCGGGCATCGCGCGCAAGCCCGGCATGCTGCGCGAGGAACTGGTCGCCATCAACGGCGGCGTGGTCGCAGAGGTCATCGAGCGCGCCCGGGAGGTTTCTCCTGACGCGCTGTTCATGTGTGTGACCAACCCGCTTGACGTGATGACCTATTTGGCACAGAAGCGATCCGACATCACCCCGGAGCGGCTGTTCGGTATGGGCGGCGTGCTGGACACGGCGCGCTTCACGTACAGCATCTCCGCAGAATTGGGCATTGCGACAGACCGGATCGATGCGCTCGTGATCGGCGCGCATGGCGAGGGCATGGTGCCCCTGGTCGATGGAGCGGTCGTAGACGCGCGGCCCTTGCGCGAGGTGGCAAGTGCGGCTCAGATCGAGGCCATCGTGGAACACACAGTGCACGGCGGCGCCGAGATCGTGAATCTGCTGCAGACCGGATCGGCCTATTTCGCTCCCGGCGCTGCGATCACGAAGATGGTCGAGGCCTGCCTGACGGACTCAGACGACGTGATGTCGGTCTGCGCCTACCTTGATGGCGCCTACGGTCAACATGACCTGTACATGAACGTCCCGGTGCGGCTGGGCCGCGCAGGGGTGCGCGAGATCGTCGCGCTGGATCTCAGCGCTGACGAGCGCGCCGCTCTTGACGCCTCCGCTGCCAGCATCGCCGCGCAGCTGTCTGAAGCAGGTCTGCGTTGAACATGATGCAGGCGATACAACTTCAGGTGCCAGTCGCTGGTACTGGGCAATCGGTTCGGTTTGGCCATGACTCTGTAGGGCGCGACGACCCGGCGCGCCTCTGTCCCAATTCTGATATGACGTGCGGTGACAACTGATGCTTCAGGCAACTGACATCGCCACTCGCGCCGCCGACCTGCTCACTCAGGCCGCAACCCAGCTGCGCCCGGATATCCGCGCAGCGCTGGAGGTGGCTCTGACCGGTGAGCGCAACGAACGCGCTCGCGCGGTACTTACGGCGCTCCTGGAAAACGACGAGATCGCGCGCCGTGACAACGTGCCGCTCTGTCAGGACACCGGGACGACTTGGATCCGCCTTGAACTGGCGGCAGGGGAGTGGGTCGAAGGCGACCTGCAGGCAGCCTGCGATGCGGCCTGTGCAGCGGCCAGTCAGCGAGCAGGCTTGCGCAACTCCCTGGTATTCGATGCGTACTCAGATCGCTGCAACACTCAGACGAATACGCCGGTGTTCATCGATATCGTGCAGACCGATGCGGACTGCACCCATCTGCACGTCATGTTAAAGGGAGCGGGCAGCGACAATGCCTCACGCATCGTCATGCTCGACCCGGACGCGAACGACGACGACATCGCGACTGCGGTACTGGCAGCGGTTGAGGAGAAAGCTTCGATGGCCTGCCCGCCGCTGATCATCGGGCTGGGCATCGGCGGAACTTTCGACACAGTTGGCAAGCTGAGCAAGCGCGCACTGCTGCGCCCGCTGACCGATGTGCCGTCCGACCCTCAGGTCGCGTTACTCCAGGAGCGCCTGCTCGCGGCGGTCAATGCAACGGGCATCGGACCTGCGGCGCTCGGCGGCGACACGACCGCCCTGGCCGTCCAGATCCAGACGGCGCCTTGTCATATCGCAGCCAAGCCGCTTGCAATTAACCTCTGCTGCAACGCCCTCCGCTCCCAGACGATATCTTTTTCCGCCTAAGCCACTCAGACCGATACGCATGGGCCTTAAGCCCAATGCGCATCGCTCTTCATGTCTTACGCGAAAAAATTTTATCGTTTGATGCAACATCTTTTTCCGCCTAAGCCACTCAGACTTGCGACAGAGGGGCAACCCCCTTGTCACACTTGAATAAACTTGAATACTGTTGAATGAACTTGAATATACTTGAATGAAGTTGAATGGACTTGAATACTCTTGAATAGAGTTGAATACTCTTGAATCCTGCTCTATACTTTGTTTATGTGTCGCTAATCGTGCAGTAATGAACGGAGGACGCAGTGACTACTTATTCAAATCCATTTACGCCAGTATTTGGCTATGAGCCACCCATTCTTGCTGGTCGGGCACAGTTGATCGATGCCGTGTTGATGGGGCTGGGAAACGGATCAGGCGATCCTAATCGGATCACGATTTTTACAGGGCCGCGGGGGAGCGGAAAGACCGTGCTTCTTACTGCGGTAGCTACTAAAGCGGAGGAACTGGGCTGGATAGGGGTTCATGTTGCGGCGTCAGATCTTATGCTTGAACAGTTTGTTGAGCAGATCGAGAGGCGGGCTGCCGCCTTTATAGAGCAAAAACCGAAAAGCAGAGTAACCGGGGTGCAAGTCTCGGGGATCGGTATTCAGCGTGAGATAGAGGCGGAAGAAAAAGTGACATGGCGTGCCCGGATGGACGAGTATCTGGATATGCTTTCTATGCAGGATGTTGGGCTCCTTTTTACGGTCGATGAGATCTCTGCTGGCTATCCTGCTATGATTGAGTTCATTTCCACCTTTCAATTCTTTGTTCGCGAAAAACGCAACGTTGCATTAGTAATGGCGGGACTTCCTCATGAGATACTCCAGATGTTCCAGGATTCATCTATCTCGTTTCTTCGCAGGGCATTTCTTCGCACCTTGGAACCCATTGGCTATCCAGAAGTTCGCGCGACAATGAAGAAGACTGTTGAGTTGTCAGGTCGGCAGATAGAAGCCCACGCTCTTGACAAGGCAGCAGAAAGCACCCAGGGCTTTCCTTTTCTGATCCAGTTAGTTGGATACCACTCATTTAACCAGTCCAGCAGAAAAGTGATCAACGAAGAAGATGTCGATCTGGGCATTTCTGCGGCGCGTCATGACATGGAAAGCATGGTCCTCGACGCCTCATTCTACGCTTTGTCAGAGACTGACAAGCGCTTTCTGGTAGCGATGCTCCCTGATACGAAGGAAAGCCGTATATCGGATATTGCTGCCCGTATGGAGACAAGCGCTTCTAATGCGAGTCATTACAAAAGACGACTTGTCGGTCAGGGCATCATCGCGGAAGCAGGGCGCGGAAGGGTCGTCTTTAGCTTACCCATGATGAAGGATATGCTGGCCGAAAGAGTCGATACCGACAGAGAGACGCTCCAATAAGGAGGAATGTCGTCAAAACACCCAGGACTATTCCCCTAAGCCACTCAGAGTGGTTCGTGGTTCTGACTGATTTTTCTCAAACAGATACAATGTATTACAAGTAACAACACTGTAGGCAAAGGAGAGAAAATGGCTTCAGCAACTATCAGGCTTTCTGATGAGGAGAGTCGGCTGATTAAGAGCTATGCCGCTCAAGAGCGACGCTCTGTTTCTGATGTGATTCGTCTGGCTATTCTTGATCGTATCGAAGATGAGTATGACCTTGCTTTGTTTGAGCAGGCGGAAGCACGGTTTAACGTAAATCCTGTCACCCACTCGTTAGATGAAATAAAAGAGAAGTATGGCCTTGATGGATAAGGACGCCACCTATACGGTCGAGCTTTCTGATGATGCGGATAAGGCGCTTTCTAAAATGGATCCATTTCAGAGAAAGCTCATAGTTTCCTGGATCGACGACAAGCTAAAGGATTGCACCGATCCTCGAAGGCACGGCAAGGGCTTAAGTGGCAATCTTTCTGGGCGTTGGCGTTATCGCATCGGAGACTACCGTGTCCTTGCAAAGATATTCGACGACAAAGTGCTGATTCTCGTGCTCGACATCGGACATCGCAGAGAGATATATAGGAGATAGTCAATACCTTTCGGCCTCGTTCCACTCAGCTTCAGCTTCGTTCTCGGGGTGTGGCTGGAACCAGCCCCTCTTCAGGAGCTTGCTTCGGATGAGCGGCTCGCTGATAAGGAATGCTGCGATCCCGAGGAAAAAGGCGATCAGCGGAATCAGGTAAAACCCCATCGGCACCCCCACAACGAAACAGGCGAGGAGGATTGTCAATGCGGCAAGGAACCTGATCAGCGATTGATGACTGAGGTCATAGCGGATATCAAAACGCTTGTTGCGGGCTTTATGCCATCGAAAGAGGAACACGCCAATAAGGAGAAATGCTGCTACGAGAGAAACCATAAGGCCGGGAAGAATCTCACCGAGCATGCCGCCGACATAATTGAATATCAAAACGACGAGGATGGATCCAGCTATGCCGACCACACTTGCGCCGGCCATCGTGTGCAGATCGAGAGCTGCTTTTTTCACCTGGCGAAATTCGGGCAAGGCCAAGGCGCGCTGCATCTGCTTGAGGTTGCGTTGAGCTTCTTCCTCGGCCTTTTGTTGTATGCTGCGGTACTCTTCAAGCAAGTCATCGAGCGGACCCATCGAGCTCGTAGCAATGCCGAAGGCGGCAGCCTCGCTGGTCCCCTCCTTAACAAGGTCCTCAATGTGGGCGGCAAGATCAGCAGCCAGCTCCTGTTTCTGCTCGATGACCTCTGGGGTATCAGTGATGCCGGCAAAGACGCCTGCGACGTAAGTTTCAACGTTGTTCATTAGTGGTCCTCCTTGGTCCGCGCTTCACGGGAAAGTAGTTTTTCGATGATCGCAAGAGCGCGGTTCCACTCCTGCAGATTCTGGTGATAGATCGCGACCCCCTGTTGGGTAATCGTGTAGTACTTGCGGCGTCCGCCACCGCTGACTTCGTCGCCCCAGTATGAGCTGACCAGCCCCTGCTTTTCCAGGCGCCGCGCGGCGGAGTAGAGCGTGGGCTCCTTCAGCTCATAGGCGCCCCCGGACAGGTCGGTGACTTCCTTGCAGATCTCGTAGCCATACTTGTCGCAGTCCTGGAGCATGCCTAAGATGATCGTGTCGATATGGCCGCGTATGAGGTCGCTGTTGATTGAGTTGCCAGTCATAACGTCTTCCTCCTCTCGTATAATATTGTCACGCATACTACTATGTCTGTCAATATAGTATGTGAAACATAATTGCTGGCACACGCCGCTCTCATAGTATGATGAGACATAAACCTATGAGAGGGGTTCGGGCCGCAGCATCGGGCAATCGGGCACTACGGAAGAGGTTTGTTTTGCTAATCAGGAAGAGGCGCGTACGCGCTACGCTCATGACACCCATAATGTTTTAGGCGCTTTGCCATAATTGGCGATAAGTGAAGGTATCCGCTGTATTATACTCAGTTGTAGGTGATATTGATGAAAAAATGTGCTGCGTTCGCGATACTGTTCCTATTGGCTATCTGTCTTGTTTCTTGCAGGGCGGCAAGCCAACCAAGCCGTGGAGGTGAGAAGGTGACTCCAACCCCCTCAAAAACTCCTTCTTATATCAGAGCCTTCGGTAGGATGTGTGGGGTAACACCGTAGCATCTCTTTCTCATGCTGTTGCCGCCTGAGGCCTGTGTCCCGGGAGCTCAAACGGCAGCCCCGAACAACGCAGCATAATCAACGCAAT
>WQYT01000100.1 GCA_009781115.1 Coriobacteriia bacterium | reverse complement strand
TGCGCTCATGCACCGCGATTACCACCCTCTTGCACAGGGCACACAAGTACGTGTTGAGCTCTACCCTGACAAACTTGTGTTCATTAATCCCGGTGGGCTTTATGGAGCGGCCAGCCCTCAGGACCTCCTGACGGGAAGGACTTCGTCATCGCGCAATGCCATTCTGGCAAGGCTCTTGGAAGATGTTGAGATACCCGGTACGAACCGCACCGTTTGTGAGAACCGTGGCAGCGGTATCCGGCTGGTAAACGCTGAACTGGCGGCAAACGGTCTTCAGCCACCAATTTTTCGACCAAGCGTTTCTGTCTTTGTTGCGGAACTACAAAGCGCCCGCGTCGGTGATAAACAGCCAACAAACTCGGAGCACGCGGGCGCGTCACTCGTCAATGACGTTGACTCGCGCATTCTCTCAGCTCTTTCGACAGGGCCGAAAGCAAATCAGGAGCTTCAAATAATTATTGGTTTAGGGAGGCCGGCAATTAGCCGCCGATTACAAAAATTGGAGGAGCAGGGACTTATCGCTCCAACAACAAACCGCCGTAGCCGTAACGTTAAATGGCAATCAACAACGTAGCAAGTCCTTGGTCAGAGCAGGGCGTATTTTGTTGCGGCGGAGGTCTTGTTGCCGATCTTTTGCACCTGGCCCTGGGCGATCAGTTTGGTCAGGGCATAGCGAACCTTAGAAACGCTCAATCCGGTGGCGATCTCAAGGTCACTTTTCGAGAGCGCTCCGCTTGCCAGACTACTTAAAATAACTTCCTGATTGCCAACAGGCTTCTGGCCTTTCTCTGCCGTGACCGGCACAGGGCATTCGGCTGATTTAAGAATCACCGTGAAATATATGCCACCATCTATAAAGAGCGGCGGTGACATCTTAAACAAGGACAGCTCCTCTAATACCTTAGGGATGTCGCTGCCAAGTTTTTCCAGGACATTTTGACCGTCATCAGCGACCACGTATTGGCAGATCTCAGCAATTCTGGCATTGCGCGTCTTTGATCCCGTACGACCAAGCTCCTTAACTGACAGGCCGTAGAGTCCGCCGGGGTTACTGATGACCATACGCTCATCTTCAATAATCAGGCTGATAGTTTGAAACATTGACAGCGGGTTCATATCGCGATGGATAAGCGCGTTAGAGATCAGCTCCCTTACTGAAGCCAGCGGATACTCCCGCGTAGTATACACGTGCCCGTTTTCTGCGTTGAGCGTCAGCTCATTGGTGTTGGCGGCAACCCACTTCAACGCTTCTTCAAGGATCGTAGGGATCGGGCCATCAAGGGAGTTGACATTTACGGCGCGCACGTTATCCGCGTGGTCCTTTTTGCGCACGCTGACTTTGATCGAGTAATTGGGGAGGAACTGCTGGGGATATTTGCCTAAAGCGACGGCGCCCGCCACCGTCAGCGCGCCCTCACGATCTGTTACCCCAGTCCTGAATAGGATCTCATCATCCTCCAGCTTTGCAAGAGCCGCCGAGTGCGCCCTTCTGTTGGCAAGGTAGGACCGGGTAAGCTGCGCGTCCAGGTCGGCGGCGTCGGATCCAGGCAGCACCCCTTCGTCAAAGTTGCTTGGGCCCCGGTTGGCCCGAAACATCTGCTCCTCTTGTTCGGACAACTCATAGTCGCCATCGTAGAGTCTGATGTATGATTTGCCAGTGTTTTTGATCGAAACTGGTTTGAGAGATTTGTCCAACTCGTTTACTTCAGACCATACTACTTGACGCGAGTTGAGAGTGAGCACCGTGGTTCTGATAGTGATCGGTGCGCTGAGCTCTTTGCGCGCGATGTTGGCTAACGTTTGCTGACATACTTTTGCGTCATAGACACCCACGACACCGAAGCTGGAGCTCTCGTCAACGCCAAAAATGATAACCCCGCCACCAGGGGTGTTTGCAAAAGCGGATATGGTCTCGCGAATCGACTGCGGCATGCCGCCTGCAGCAGTCTTGACCTCGTAGGATTGGTTATCGCTCCGCTCAGCGCGCAGCTGGGCCAGCACTGACTGTAATTGTTCGATAGTGGCATCTAACATGAGGATCTTTCTCCTTGTGTTGCTCGCCTTTGCTAAATTAGCAAAGTCATTGTTAATTTTAGCATAGTCTTTGCTAAAAATAGCGAAGTCTTTGTGAAACTTAGCTTCGACCCGTCTTTAGAGCATGAGCCGCAGAAGCTCCGTCTGAGGTACCGGAACGCATAGGGCCAATCTTAGGAATTTAGTGGGAAATTTCCATTGCGCTTTATGCCTACAACACCACGGGAGTGTCGTTTAAGCCGTAGCTCTCGCGCCCGGGCGGCAACAATAAACTACCCCGCAGTCTCTGCTGCGGGGTCGTTTATTGCGGGCTTACTTCTTGACTTTGATCTTCAGGCCGGTGGTGTTGTAGCTGCTCAGGTTAGCGGTGCTGCTCTTGTAGGCGCGCACGGTGTAGGCATAGGTTGTGCCCTTGGCCGCCTTCTTGTCAGTGTAAGAAATGCTGGCGCCCGATTTGAGCGTCGCAAGCTTGGCCCAGCCGCCGGAACCTTTCTTGCGATACACGATGTACCCGCTTGCGCCCGACACCTTTTTCCACTTCAGAACCGGGCCAGACTTCGAATTAGTAAGGCTCGCTAATTTAGGCGTCGCCACATAGACGACCTTCTTGCCCAAGCTGTCATAGTCGCTTAAAGCAGAGGGGCTGCTCTTGTAAGCGCGCGCGGTGTAGAGGTAGGTGGCGCCCGAGGCCGCCTTGGTGTCGGTATAAGAAACGCTGCTGCCCGAGGCGACCGTTGCGACCTTGGCCCAGCTGCCGGTACCAGTCTTGCGATACACATAGTAGCCGGAAGCGCCCGAGACTTTGCGCCAGCTAAACTTCACGCCCGTAGGAGCATTGACCGCAGACACCAGCTGGGGCGTGGCTACGTCGCTGATGAGCGTGGGCGAGGGGCGAAAATTGGTGGTGCCAATGCCAAGCCCGCCCACAGGGCTGCTCCCCCAGGCCCACAAGCTTGCATCCGTCTTAATGCCCAGGGCATAGTTGTATCCCGCTACGACAGTTTTCCAGTTGGTTGTTTTCCCGCTGCGTGCAGGTTTGGGAGAGAAAAAGGCGGAGCTGGAGGTACCGTTTCCAAACTCTCCGTAGCAATTATATCCCCAGGCCCACAGCGTTTTGTCTGTTTTAACAGCCAGGGAGCAATCAAAAGATACCGAGACGCTTTGCCAGTCAGTTGCCGCCCCGATGTGAACCGGCGTATGGCGCTCAGTAGTGGAGCCGTCGCCTATCTGGCCGCAGCAATTGTAGCCCCAGGCCCACAGGGAGCCATCGTTTTTGATGGCCAGGGTAGTATAGGAAGCGGCGGCGGTCTTCCAGTCAGTTGCGGTCCCGACTTGCTTTGGCGCGTAACGGTCGGTAGTGGTGCCGTCGCCCAGCTGGCCGTAGGTGTTGCTCCCCCAGGCCCACAGGGTTCCGTCCGTTTTGATGGCCAGGCTGTAAGCAGCGCCCGCTGTGATCGTCTTCCAGTCAGTTGCTGCTCCAATGCGCGTGGGCACGCGACGATTAGTGGTCGTACCATCGCCCAGCTGGCCGCAGAAGTTATCCCCCCAGGCCCACAGGGTTCCGTCCGCCTTTGTGGCCAGAGTAAAGTCAAACCCTGCCGCGACACTCTTCCAGTCGGTTGCCGTCCCGATACGTACCGGCGCGCTGCGGCTGGTGGTCGTGCCATCGCCCAGCTGGCCGTAGGCGTTGTTTCCCCAGGCCCACAGCGATCCATCTGTTTTGAGGAGCACGGCATGGCCATCTGTGAGCGAGACACTCTTCCAGTTAGTTGCTGTCCCAATACGAGCAGGGGCATACGAGCGTCCAGCGCCGCAGCGCCATCCCCAGGCCCACAGCGTCCCATCTGTTTTGATAGCAACGGTATTGTCGGTGCCTGCGGCTACGCTTGCCCAGGAAGCCGCACCGGCAACAGCGGCGCCTCCCAGCACAAAGCACAGCAAAGTCGAGACGAATACCAGCCCATAGCGCAAAGTTTTCTTGCTCATGTCGGGTCCCCTTTTATCAATGCATTATTACCTGCAAGAGATGTTTGAAATCGATTTGAATTATCTCTCCCCCATTCAAATCGATATATCTTTAGTCTAGCGTTCTTATGCCATAATCGCAATTTCTCACACAATCGCCAGATAGCGACTGCTTTATCTGTGTCAAATTACCGGGTTGTTGCCGTCACGCCTCCGACGTTTTTTGGGGCAAACGATGGGGAGGGGGATCAGGCGTCAAGTTGGCTTTGAGCCCAGGCACGAACCAGGGAGCGGGCCTCATCGGGAAAGAGCACCTCGATCTGGCCGGCGCCGGCGCAGACGTGGCGCGCGAACCAGGCTCCCGCTTCCGGCGCGTAGGGGACATCGACTTCCAACGCGCCTGTGCGCTGCCCTTTGACGCGGGCGCCGGGCCAGTCGCGCGCGACAAACGCGGTCGCCGTGGCAAAGCGCAGGCGCGCCAGGGGGAGGCTTGCGGATTCAAGCGCGTGAGGGGAGGGAACACAGGGAGTGAGACAGGGAGAGGGAACACAGGGGGACGGTTCTGTGAGACAGGGGGACGGTTCTCTTGTCTCATGCGTGCATGAGACAAGAGAACCGTCCCCCTGTCTCACAGAACCGTCCCCCTGTGTTCCCTCTCCCTGTCTCACTCCCTGTGTTCCCTCCAGCGTGGCGCTCTCTATGCGGCTCAGGCGGAAGTTTTGTGCGCGGCCGCGCAGGTGGCAGAAGGCGGTGACGTACCACTGGTCGCCTTCGGCAAACAGCAGCCAGGGCTCGATGGTGCGGGCGGTCTGGGCGCCGTCGCTGCGCCGGTATCTGATGGCCAGTGTGCGGCTTTCCGTCAGCGCCTGCGTGACAGCTTCAAAGATTGCGGGCGTATGGCCAGCCGGCGTTACCCGCAGCATGCGCGCCAGCTCGAAGACGTCCAGCTGAGGCGCGCTGCTGCTGGCGTCGCCAGCACCCTCTGCGTCCCCAGCATCCCCGACGCCCCCGGCAACCCGGCTCAGCTTCCCAACCAGCTCGTCCTCTGGCTCGTAGCCGGCGATCTCAAGGGCGAGCACCAGTGCCAGCGCCTGCTCATAGCTCAGGCGCAGGGGGCGGTTCAGCGCCGCCAGCTCTCCGGTCACCTCAAGGTAGCCGTCCTCGTCAAGTTCAAGGGGCAAGAGGTCGCCGCCGCCAAAGGGCGGCACGCCTACATACTGCAGGGACTCGAGGTCATGGCGCAAGGCTTCCGGGTCTGTGCCCAGGCGCTCGGCAAGCCCGTCGATTGCGATGACGTCGTGGCGCTTCAGGCTGCCCAGCAGGGCAAAAAGCGCTTCAAGGCGCTGCACGGACAGATCAGGCATGGGCGCGGGCCACCTTCTCAAGAGCCTGGCGCAGGGCGGCGCGCTCGG
>WQYT01000099.1 GCA_009781115.1 Coriobacteriia bacterium | reverse complement strand
TTCTGTTGTGTTTAGACATCACTTAGTCAGGCTACTCTTGTTTGTTTTCTGCTGGCTATTTCGCGGGCAGAACTACGTGATGTACGTGGTTCATTTCGCGGGCATTTTTGGTGAGGCGCGTCGTATACTGGTATCAGGCATTACCATCAGTCGATGATTAATTCCGCCTGTTTTGCCATGCGCTGGCAAAAAGTGCCTCCCTTATCACTACCTATCTTTGGAGGCTACTATGGCAAAAAGCAATGAGATCATTCAGGTGCAGGGAATACCAGTTGCGGTAACGGGGTTCGGTGATGACGACTATGTCTCTCTTACCGATATTGCACGCCGAAAGAATCCGTTAGAACCAAAAGATGTGGTCAAGAACTGGATGCGTACTCGTAGTACTATTGATTTTCTGGCTTTATGGGAAGAGCTGAACAATGCAGATTTCAAAGGGGTCGAAATCGACCCCTTACGCTTGGCGTCTGGAACGAATGCCTTTACTCTCAGCGCCTCCCAATGGATTGAACGCACTAATGCGATTGGCATTGTTTCAAAACGCGGTACAAATGGGGGAACTTACGCTCATTTGGATATTGCGCTGGAATTTGCCACTTGGGTGAGTCCGGAATTCAAACTCTACTTGATCACTGAATTCAAACGCCTTAAGACTGAAGAGCAAAAGCGTCTGTCATCAGAGTGGAACCTGCAGCGCACGCTCGCCAAGATCAACTATCGCATCCACACTGATGCCATCAAGGCCCACATCATTCCACCGGAGGTCACAAAGGCGCAAGCGAATCGCGTTTATGCTGATGAGGCCGACTTGCTTAACGTGGCGTTGTTCGGGCAGACTGCGGCGCAGTGGCGTACAAGCCATCCGGACGCGAAAGGCAATGTGCGCGATGAAGCTACATTGGAGCAGCTGGTGGTGCTTTCGAATATGGAGAGCATCAACGCACTGCTGATCGGGCAGGAGCTGCCGCAAAAGGATCGCCTGATCCAGCTCAACCAAACCGCCATCACCCAGCTGACCTCGCTGTTGGGCAGCCAACAGATTAAGAAGCTTGCCGGGAAAGACTGAAGAGCTTAAAAGCACCAAGTTCGGACAAGATCCCCTCCCATGCAAAGAGTAGCGGGGGGGGGACTCCTCTCGTTATTGGGCGGAAAGTCTCGCACTTATGGTGCTCGTGACAGTCACCCCCAAGGCGTGCGCCTCTGTTCGGGCTGGGCGCCTTTTTGCCTCAAAAGTGAACTATTGCGATCAAGGTAATATAGTTCGTACTTTTGTTACGGGCGGTGATGTCCGAGCTGCTTGCTATGCTGAAAGAGTAATACTACGCGGCTTGCCGGAGAGCTTGTAGGTAACTTCGGCAGTTTATCCCATAGGTCGCATCAGAGCAGAAAGCAGGTGCGCCATGAGTGACATCACCTTTATTGATCTAAGTAGTGAGCATTGCTCCCTGATAGCGAATCGGGTATCATAATGAAGGAGTTGGTATTCGACTGGATTAAACGACCAGATGGAACCAGCGAGTTCATGGAGTATATGGCTGCGCTACCCATAAAAGACCGTGCCAAGTTGTATTCAGCTATCAATCGTGTTGAGGAGCACGGTTTGGAAGAAGCGAAAAGGATGAAGTGGGCCAAAAAGCTGAGCGGGAATATTTCAGAATTGAGATCGATACAGGGCAGCGACATACAAAGAGCCCTGTACTTTCATGAGGTTGGTTCACGATACTTGATCACTCATGGATTTACGAAAAAGACCGACAAAGTTCCAGCGAGAGAAATAGAACATGCAAAGAGACTGCGTGATGAGTATTTGAGAGGTGATGTTAAGTGAGCGCCATAGATGACGTGGTTAGAGAAGAATGTGCAAAGAGCCCTGAATTTGCTGCTGAGTATCATAAAGAGGTCGAGCGTCTGGATGCCGCGCTTGCGCTCGTGAAACTTCGTGATGAAGAGGGGATGACGCAGCGTCAGTTTGCAGCAGCGACGGGCAAAACGCAGTCCACCATTGCACGGATCGAAAACGGCAACATGAATCCATCGATAAAGCTGTTACGCGAGATCGCTGAGGCTCTTGGCCGGAAACTTGAGTTCCGTTTCGTGAAAGTGGGATGAAAAAGCGCATTGTCCTGCTGGCTGTGCTGTTATCTTTGGTGCAATAGTTCGTCTGAAAACTCAGTTGACTGAAAGCGCGATATCTTTTCAACGCGCGGTCTACGCGACAAAGAGGCGTTTAGCCCTAGTGCCGTGTGGGCTCAGTCGTTGTGTTCATGGTTGGACTATTGCAAAGGGGCCAGGCGCTTTTTTGCGTGCTGATCCCATTTTTTATAGTAATTTGAAATAAAATTGTGAAAACTACTAAAACATGTTAGACTAAGAGGATGGATAGTTTTGTGGACATACTGCGTAAGCGCTTTGGGGAAGATGAGCCGATCATGATCGGTGAGATTATCGCTATTTTTCCTGATGTGTCACAGATGACCGTGTATAACTGGCTACGAGAGGCTCAAAACGCAGAAACCATAAAGAAATTTCAGGCTGGCATTTACTATATCCCTACAACTGAGTGCGTTCTTGGCCTGGGCGAGTTGCCATTATCACCGGACAAGGTGATTATGAAAAAGTACCTCAGAACCGATGACAGTGTCTATGGCTATTTCTCAGGGCTAAATCTTGAAAATGAGGTTGGCGTTTCGCCACAAATGCCATTCACTTTAGAGATCACTACTAATAAAGCAAGCCGACGAGTACGAGAGATCGCGCCCTTTGGCGGATGGCGCAAGATAACGCTCAGAACCCCGCGAACTGAGGTAACCAAAGACAATGTGGACGCCCTGCGACTTCTGGATCTGATTACTCGCGTACCAACGAACCTGCTCAATAAGTTGGAGTTCGATAGTTTAAAGGAACTGGCTGCCAGTGTCGATAAAGACACCATGATGGATTGCGTCACCTATTATCCGGCAAAGACTTCAAAGCGGCTCTTGGAGAATGAGGTGCTTGGTGTATTTGCATGAAGATATTGGAGCTCTGCAAAGGTTGAATTTGGCCACAGCTGATTACGTGGGCATCAGACAAGGATACGTCTACAAGGACTACTTTGTCTGCATGGCGCTCAAAGAGATCATAGCTGCTGACCCGCAGTTGGTGTTCAAGGGTGGCACAGCCCTGAGCAAATGCTACGATGTGATCGATCGGTTCTCCGAAGACGTTGATCTTGGCATGGATATCGCGCATCCCACGGAAGGAATGCGCAAAAAGACCAAGGTAGCGGTTAAAGCGGCAGCAGAAGTTCTGGGGCTTTTCATTATCAATCTCGAAGAGACGCGGAGCAGGCGACTGTTCAATCAGTATCGCCTCCCACTCCCGCAGCTTATCGAGGGGATAGCGCCCGACCAGCTTATCATCGAGACTGCACTGATGTCGCCAACATCACCTTCGTCCACAGGAGTGATCATCAGCTTCATTGGAAAATACCTTCTTTCTGAAGGCCGGCAGGATTTGGCAAAACGGTATGGGCTGGAGGGGTTCAGCCTTAACGTTGTCTCTCTGGAACGGACGTTTGTAGATAAGATTTTTGCTATCTCTGATTACTATCTGAATGGCGAGATCCCCTATCGTCAATCACGCCATGTATATGATCTTTACCAGTTGGAGCAAGTTCTTGCTCTTGATGCGACGATGAGTAAGTTGGTTGAGCAGGTGCGCTCTGAGCGGGTGGGCAGTTATCGATGCGCCTCAGCCGCGCCGGATATTTCGCTGGAAAAAGTATTGCGTGAGATATACGACAAGCAGATCTACCGACAGGATTATGAGACGGTGACCCTGCCACTGCTCAATACGGAAGTTGACTACGAGACCGTGGCGTCGGCTATTCTAAAGATCGCTGCTTTTGTTGCTTCATTTTAGCCCCATGTACCCGTGTTAAAATGAGAAATACCGCTCGCTGTATAACCAAAGGAGTATCGTGGCAAGCTACAAAGACAGTATGAACCTGCCCAAAACCGAATTCCCCATGCGCGCCAACTTGAGCAAGCGCGAGCCTGCCTGGGTCGAGGCCTGGGAGCAAAACGAACTCTTCAAACAAATCCTCGCGCGTCGCGAAGGCGCGCCGAACTTTATCCTGCATGACGGGCCGCCCTATGCTAACGGGCACATCCACATGGGCACGGCTTACAACAAGATACTCAAGGACAGCATCGTCAAGTACAAGACCATGCGCGGTTTCCGCAGCCCCTATGTGCCGGGCTGGGACTGTCATGGGCAGCCGATCGAGCACAAGGTCGAAGAGGACCTCGGTCCTGCGGCCATGGCGGCGATCAGCCGCGCCGATCTGCGTGCGCGCTGTCGCGAGTATGCCTTGGGCTGGGTCGATGTGCAGCGCGCGGAGTTCAAGCGTTTGGGCGTCCTCGGCGATTGGGATAACCCGTATCTGACCCTGCGCCACAGCTATGAAGCGGGTAACGTCAAGGTTTTCAAGAAGCTCTATCTGGACGGTTCGGTCTATCAGGGTCGTAAGTCCATTCACTGGTGCACCCACTGCCACACGGCGCTGGCCGAGGCGGAGATCGAGTACGCCGACGAGCCCTCGCCATCGATCTATGTAAAGTTTGCTTTTGACGAGGCGCCGGAGGCCTTCTGTATCCCGTGCAAAGACAAGCCCGAGGCAGGCCCGATGCCGGTCTCCCTGGTTATCTGGACTACCACGCCCTGGACGCTTCCCGCCAACGTGGCGGTCGCTTTGAACCCTGAGGCCGACTATGTGGCCGTGGTGCGCAATGAGCAGGTCCTGATCATGGCGCGCGATTTGGTCGCCTCCGTTGCCGCGGCCGCTGGCTGGGACCTGGAGGCTGAGCGCCTGCACTACGTCAAAGATGAGGCGGGAGAGCCCCTCGCTCTGCCAGGCACTGCCTTTGAGGGCCTGCACTACACCTGCCCGATCTTTACCGACGAACAGGGAGTGATCGTCACAGCTCCCTATGTCGAGTTGACCACGGGTACCGGCGCGGTCCACACCGCTCCCGGTCATGGCCAGGAGGACTACCTGACCGGGCAGCGCTGGCGCCTTCCGACCAAGATGCCGGTCGATGACAACGGGGTCTTTGACGCGGGCGGCGGCCCGTTTCAAGGGCTTGAGGTCTTTGAAGCGAACGATCCCATCATCGTGTGGCTGCGTGAGGCAGGCACGCTTCTTGCCAGCAGCACCTTCACACACAGCTATCCGCACTGCTGGCGCTGCAAGAAACCCGTGATTTTCCGCGCGACCGAGCAGTGGTTTGTCTCGATGGAGGAGACGGGCCTGCGCCAGCGCGCGCTCGAGGGCTTCGACAAGTTCCGCTGGATCCCCGAATGGTCGCGTAACCGCATGGGAGCGATGATCGCCGACCGCCCCGACTGGTGCATCTCGCGCCAGCGCAGCTGGGGCGTGCCGATC
>WQYT01000098.1 GCA_009781115.1 Coriobacteriia bacterium | reverse complement strand
GGCGCCTTTCCGCTACACGCCGCTCTCCCAGGTCGTGCGCGAGGCGGGCAAGCGCGACAACGCGCTCATCATCGTGCTCGACCATGTGACCGATCCGGGCAACCTCGGCGCGATCGCACGCACGGCAGCGGTCACGGGCGCGCTCGGCCTGGTGGTCGCGCGCAACCGCGCGGCGGCGGTCACTCCAGCGGCGCACAAGGCGGCGGCAGGCGCGCTGGCGCTCGTGCCGGTCAGCCAGGAGAATAACATCACGCGGGCGCTTGAATTCCTCAAGAAAGAGGGCTTCTGGTGCGTCGGCGCCAGCGAGAAGGCCGATCAGGTGGCCTGGGACGCCCCGCTCACCGGCAAGATCGCGCTCGTGGTGGGCGCTGAGGGCACGGGGCTCTCGCGCCTGGTCACCGAGACCTGCGACTTCCTGGTCAAGCTCCCGCAGACCGGACCGATCGACTCGCTCAACGTGGCGCAGGCTACTACGGCGCTTGCCTACGAACACCTCCGGCAAACGCGCCGACAAAGCGACAACTGACAAAACGGTACTGCCCCCATTCTGACAGTATGTCATCAGCCAGCGCTTTTCTGTCGGCTGGGCGGCATCGGCTATACTGGAAAGCATGAAAAAGCAGCTGATAGTTGACGGCTATAATGTAATGTTTGCGATGGATCCGTATCGCGAGCTTATCACAACCGAGCAGTGGGACACGGCGCGTGCGGCGCTCATCAACCATGTCGCAAGCTACGCGAAGCCGGGCTTTAACGCGACGGTCGTCTTCGATGGCACGCGCAACCCCAACCCCGATCGCGACCCGGTGACGCTGGCGGGCGTCACCGTGCTGTTCTCGCCCTACGGCGCGACGGCAGACGCCCTGATCGAGCGCCTGGTGCGCCAGGCGCGCGAACACGGTCAAGAGGTCGAGGTGGTCACGTCTGACATGCTTGTCCAGTGGACTGCTATTGGCGAGGGGGTCATCAGGCGCTCTGCCGCAGAGTTCGCAGACGTGCTCCAGCACGGCTACAGCGAGTGGGAGCGCGAGCGCGACGCGCCGGCGGCGCGTGTGCTCCTGGAAGACCGTCTCTCGCCGGAGGGACGCAGCTTGCTGGAGCAGATCCGTCGCAGGCCGCGCCAAGAGACAAGGAACCAGTGTGAGTAAGCAGATCAGCGCAAGCGAGCAGACCACCCCAGGCGAGCAGGCCGCTGCAAGCAATCAGACCACCGCAAGCAATCAAACCAGCAAGACAAAAGGTTACCTTAAGATACGTGGGACGGTATTTCTTGTCTCGGTGGTGATCGTGATCGGTCAGGCAGAGGTGATGCATATTCTGCGCTGGGGGCCAGTCTGGCTGCTCCCGGCGGTCTATATATTGATGCTGGTGCTTTCTGTGGTCTTCTACGACCCGGAACATGCCCGTCCAAACCATGCGGGACGCACGGTCGCCAAGGCGCTTATATTTCTGATGATTGCGATCAACGTCCTCAATATGTCGCTCTTGCTCCGGCGGGTATTTATGGCTTCCTTGCACATAGCTGCGCTTGATCTGGTGCTTGCGGGCTCTGCGATCTGGGTCGTGACCTGGCTGACCTTTGCGTTTTCATTCTGGGAGATCGATGGCGGAGGGCCGGAGGCTCGTCTGACCAAAAAAGTGGACTACCCGGATTTTCTCTTTCCTCAACAGCAGGCGGACGCAAAGCTTCATGTGGTGGCGCCCGACTGGCATCCGGGTTTTGGGGACTACCTCTACGTGTCGCTGACCAATGCGATCGCGGTCTCGCCAACTGACACGATGCCCATGACGCCGCTCGCAAAGTTCCTCATGGGGATAGAGAGTTTTGTCTGCTACGTGATCTTTGGCGTATTAGTGGCCAGCGCGGTCAATATTGCGACCGGCGCGCTGCCGGGCATCTCCGCAAGGTAACAGAGGGGCGTCACGGCTCATGCGGCAAACAGAACAGACGCTCAAGCGAAGCCAGGATCGCGCAAAACTTAAAGCATTTATGGGCAAGAGCGCGGACATGATCGTGTTCGTTGCGGCAGTCCTGATGTTTGCTTCCACCTTT
Organism: Coriobacteriia bacterium; assembly: GCA_009781115.1. GTDB lineage: Bacteria > Actinomycetota > Coriobacteriia > WRKU01 > WQUG01 > WQUG01. The sequence goes on along the minus strand of WQYT01000098.1, from coordinate 3,521 downwards.
GCGTGGGGGTTCCTTACGGGTCCAGCCCAGGCGGTCTCGGGGGCGGTAGGCCTGACGGCCCTGCATCATTTTGTGCAGCGCGTGATTGCCTTGCTCCTGATTGTGGCCGCCTGGAATCTGCGCCGGCGCAAGCGGGTGGCCTGGATACTGTGCGTCATCCTGCTCAGCGTCAGCCTGACCTTGAGTTTTATGCGCCTGCATACGACCCCGCTCTTTACTCTGATCACTCTGATTGTGAAATTCTATGCCCTGGCGGGTCTGCTCATCGCGCGCGAATACTATCAGCGCCCTGCGGAGCGCACGACGGTGCGCCGCGGGGCGCGCCTGGCGCTTATCATCATGGTGATCGTCATCGGCAACGTGGTAATCGGTCAGCTCTGGCTGCACCTGCGCACAAACCTGCGCCTGTTCGAGCTCCACAACATGCTGACCTGGCTTGGCAACGCGCTGGTTGGCAACAGCGCGGCCAACGCGGTCCCGTTGTATTCGGACTTCATATTCGGGGTATTTTGGAGTGCGGTGGCGGTCTGCCTCCTGCTGATTTTGCGCTCGGCAACGATCGAGCGCATCATCACGCTGGAAGAAAAGGAGCACGCACGCAGCCTCGTGAATCGCTACGGGCAAAATCCGGTGTCCTATCTGACGCTTGAGCCTGACAAGCACCTGTTTTTTGGGCGCGAAGTAGAGGGAGTGGTCGCCTACGGCATCGTCGGCGACAGCGTCGTGGTGCTGGGCGACCCGATCTGCGCGCCGGCCGATTTCATCCTCCTGCTTTCTGAATTCAGGAACTTCTGCAAGAATGTGGCGTCTGGCTGCATCTTTATCAGCACGACGGATTGCTACATCGACAAGTACCAGGAGTTTGGCTACCAGGTGAGCAAGTGCGGGGAAGAGGCGCGCTTTGACCTGGCTACCTACACGATGGGAGGCGGCGCGGCCATGAAGGCGCGCCAGAAGGTCAGCCGCGCACGCCGTCTGGGGGTGACGGTGCGCGAGTATAAGCCGCTGGAGCAGCGCGAGCGCGACGTGGAGGCCGCGATCGCGCGCGTCTCGCACGAGTGGCTTGCGGGCAAGAAAAGCGGGGCGCTCGGCTTTGGCGTGGGCAGCACCGACCTGGATGATCCGGCCGACCGGCGCTACTTTGTTGCCTGCGACGCGGAGGGCACGCTCTGCGCCTACAACGTGTTTTTGCCCTATACCGACGCGGGTGGCGCTGGCTGGCTGGTTGACGTGACGCGGCGTCTGCGCGCGGCGCCAACGGGCGTCACCGAGCTGCTGGTTGCGGAGGGCTTTGCGACCTTTAAGGCAGAGGGAGCGACCAGCGCCTCCATGGGGCTGGCCCCGCTTGCCAATCTGCTTGACGGCGCCGGTAAGGGCTCCTCTGATGAGCGGCGGCTCAACCAGGTTTATGAGCGCTTCAACCGGTTCTACGGCTTTAAGGATCTGAAAGTGGCCAAGAAGAAGTACGGCCCCAGCGAGTGGCGCCCGCAGTACTTTGTTTACACGGGCAAGCGCCTGTCGCCGCAGCTGGTGTATGCGGCCATCGCGATCCAGAGCCCGGCTGGCATCAAAGGCTTTCTGGCAAAGCGCGTGTTTGGCTCCCGCCCTCCACAAGCCCCGACGACCCCGGCGCGCTTCCGCCCGCTCTGTAGGGCGCGACGACCCGGCGCGCCTCCCGAAAGGAAAGAAAGGACACAAAAATGACAACACAGATGCAGTATCGTGAGGATTTTCGGTCTGGCGGCCAGCTCTCAGTGCTGGGCTTTGGGTGCATGCGCCTGCCGCGTACGGCGGGGCGCATCGACCTGGATAAGACCGAGGCTCTGGTGCGGCGCGCGGTCGAGGCCGGCGTCAACTACTTCGACACGGCCTACGTCTATCCGGGCAGCGAGGAGGCCGTGGGCACGGTGCTTGCGCGTACGGGCCTGCGCGACCAGATCAACCTGGCGACCAAGCTGCCGCATCAGCGTTGCCGGAGCACAGAAGACTTCGAGCGGATCTTTACCGAAGAGCTGGAGCGCCTGCAGACCGATCACATCGACTTCTACCTGATCCACAACCTCTCAACACCCGCGCGTTGGGAGCGCGTGGTGGCGCTCGGCATCAAGAACTGGATTGCAGAGAAGAAGGCGAGCGGCCAGGTCCGCCGGATCGGCTTTTCCTTTCACGGGACGCTTGGCGACTTCGAGGCCATCCTTGACGCCTATGACTGGGACTTCTGCCAGATACAGTACAACTACTCAGACGAGAACTACCAGGCCGGTGTGACGGGCCTGCGCAAGGCGCATAGCCTGGGGCTGCCGGTCATCATCATGGAGCCGCTTCTGGGTGGCAAGCTTGCTTTGAGCCTGCCGGAGGCGGCGCGCGCCCTCCAGGCAAAGGTCCATCCGGACTGGTCGCCGGCGCGTTGGGGATTCAGTTGGGTCTGGAACCAGCCGGAGCCGACCGTCGTGCTCTCCGGCATGAATGCAGTCGAGCAATTGACAGACAACCTGGAGGCCGCTGCCGCGGCTGCTCCCGGCATGCTGGGTGACACCGACGAGCAGACGCTGGATGCCGTGCGCAAGGTGTTCCGAGAGGCCTACAAGGTGCCCTGCACGGGTTGCAACTACTGCATGCCCTGCCCGCATGGCGTCAACATTCCCGGTTGTTTTGCCGGCTATAACGCCTCGTACGTCAACGGGTTGATGGAGGGTTTCAAGACCTACTACATGAGCACGACGGTTGATGAGGACGGCAAGCGGTCATCGGCGCGCGCCTGCCAGAGCTGCGGCGTCTGCGAGACAAAATGCCCCCAGCATATCGCGATCCCCCATGAGCTCAAACAGGTCAGAAAGCGCCTGGAGCCCTTCTGGGCCCGTCCCGTCCTATCCGTTGTCCGCAAGTTCATGTAGCCCATTAGAGTACAGAAAACAGAACGCCTTACGGCGCCCTGTTTTTGAAGAAAACTCGCGCCGCTGGCGCTCGTGGCAAACGCCTCTGAGGGCGTTTGCCACCTTGGGGACTGGCAACGAGCCGCAACTCATGCGTAGCGCGTGCCGACCCACTGCGGAGCGCCCGGAAAACAGTCCAGCGGACTGTTTTCAGCGGAGCAGAGCGCTAGCCCCGCGCCTCTGTTCGGAGAAGCAATGACACACATCAATGCGGGGGCGACACCCCCGGCGCCCCGTCTGTCCGGAGTAGCACAGTCTCTCACTAATTGTGAGTTTCCATGCTGATCGCTTCGTGCATGTTAGGTAGTACGCTGGGAAATTTTGTTATACTAAGAAGTGAGGATAAGGCTTGCGCCAACGCAACGTCTGCCTCCGGTTGACGAAACGTCACCCTTGGTCTTGTTGAGTACGAGGGTGACGTTTGCTGTACAAGATCCTCACTAAGTACAGCAGGTCAACTCCAAGTTGACAGAGTAGCCACAGGCAAAAGCCTATGAACTGAAAATCAATCTTCATTGCCACCTCCCTTCACATTCGAAAACGGACCGGAAATCCTCCTCTCTCAAGATCGAGATCTTGTAAGACTTG
>WQYT01000097.1 GCA_009781115.1 Coriobacteriia bacterium | reverse complement strand
GAGGGCATCAACGCCTCAGGTTCCCACAAGGCCAACACCGCGATCCCGCAAGCCTACTACAACAAGATCTCCGGCATCACAAAGCTTGCGACCGAGACCGGCGCGGGGCAGTGGGGATCGGCGCTGTCTATGGCGGGCGCGCAGCTGGGCATCGAGGTCGAGGTGTTCATGGTCGGCGTGAGCTATGACCAGAAGCCGTATCGACGCATCTTCATGCAGAGCTTTGGCGCGACGGTACACCGCTCGCCTACCACGCTGACAGCTGCGGGGCGCGCGATGCTTGAGAAAGACCCGGATACGCTAGGTTCGCTCGGGCTGGCGATCTCTGAGGCGGTCGAGGTGGCGGCGAGCCACCCGGACACGAACTACGCGCTGGGATCGGTGATGAATCACGTCTGCCTGCACCAGACGATCATCGGCCAGGAGGCGATCAGGCAGATGGAGCTGGCGGGCGAGGAGCCCGATGTGGTAATCGCCTGCGTGGGCGGCGGCAGCAACTTCGCGGGCCTGGCGTTTCCCTATTACCTGCGCCGCAAGGAAGGCAAGACCGCCGCGCGCTTGTTGGCTGTTGAGCCTAAAGCCTGCCCCTCACTGACGCACGGGAGTTATGAGTATGACTTTGGCGATGAGGCCAAGCTGACGCCGCAGATGATGATGTACACCTTGGGCCATGACTTCGTGCCACCCGGAATCCATGCGGGCGGGCTGCGCTATCATGGCGATTCGCCCCTGATCTCGCAGCTGGTCCACGAGAACGAGATCGAGGCGACGGCGGTCTATCAGAAGGACGTCTTTGCGGCGGCGCTGGAGTTCGCTCGCGCAGAGGCCTTGCTGCCCGCGCCAGAATCGAGCCATGCGATCGCGGCGGCCATTATCGAGGCGAAAGCGGCAGCCGAGGCTGGCGAGCCGCGCGCGATACTCTTCGGCCTGTCGGGTCATGGCTTCCTGGATCTTACTGCTTATGAGAACTACATCAACGGCAAGCTGCAAGACTATGACTTCGCGACCGGCGCCGTCATTGACTGACATGCCCAGAGCAGATGACAGAAATACCCCTGGGGTATTTCTGTCATCTGGGGCGCGTCGACCCCGACGCACCTTGTTAGGAGGAGCAAAGACTTGAACCAGCCACAGACATTGCACGCAGGTTATCTGCGGGTCAAACGCGTCTTTGACGTGGTGGGCGCGTTGACACTGCTGGTGCTCTTGTCGTGGCTTTTGTTGCTGCTGGCGCTTGCGGTGCTGCTGCTGGAGGGTCGTCCGGTGCTGTTCGTGCAGGAGCGGCCTGGCCGTGGGGGACGCCTTTTCAAGCTCTACAAGTTCCGCACGATGCGTCTGGCGCCAGAGGGGCAAACTGCCGTAGAGGATACCGCGACCGACACCGCTCGCCTGACGCGCTTTGGGCGCGACCTGCGCGCGACGGGGCTCGATGAGCTGCCGGAGCTCTTCAACATCCTGAAGGGTGACATGTCGTTTGTGGGTCCGCGTCCCTTGCTCCCGGAATACCTGCCGCTTTACAGCGAAGAGCAGGCGCATCGCCATGACGTACGTCCGGGTCTCACGGGGCTGGCGCAGGCGCGTGGCCGCAACCTCCTGTCCTGGGAGGAGCGCTTTGCCGCCGACGTCGAGTACGTGCAAAACGCATCGTTTGGTCTAGACCTGCGAATCTTGGCAGCAACCGTCGAACTGGTGCTGAGGGGTCGCGGCGCCGAAGCTGAAGGCCGCCCCACCTCCGAGCCATTCAACGGCAATAAGTGAGACAGGAGGGACGGTTCTCTTGTCTCATACGCGTATGAGACAAGAGAACCGTCCTCCTGTCTCACCCTCCTGTCTCACCCTCCTGTCTCACCCTCCTGTCTCACCCTCCTGTCTCACCCTCCTGTCTCACCCGACCCCCTGTGTTCTTTACTTGTCGGGGCTTGTCAGCAACTCCAGGTACTGCGGCAAGATGCGGTCGAGCGTGTAGCGCTTTTGCAGATGTTCATGTTGCTTGCGTGTCAGTTCGGCGCGTAGCGTCGGACTTTTGGCCAGCTTCTCGATAAGAGCGGCCAGCGCTGCTACCGTAGGTTCGCTTGTCAGTGCCCGCTCGTCTGCGACTTCGTCGATGATGCCGCGCGTTTGGGTTCCGGCCAGAAGTACGCCCGAGGCGCACATCTCCATCAGAGAGCGCGGCAGTCCCTCGCGTTCTGACACCAGCATGCCGACATTGGTGAGCGCCAGCAGCTCGCGCAGCTCATCGGGCGAAAGCTGTCCGGTGAAGCTAACCATTTCATCCAGGCCGCGCGCAGCGACCATCTCGCGCAACTCACTCTCAAGAGGCCCCTGGCCGATCAGGAGCAACCGCATCCAGGGCAGGGCGTGCTGATGCTGCAATTGAGCTACCGCCTCAATGAGGAGCTTATGGCGCTTGTTTGCATTCATCTCGGCGATCATCGTGATGACAAAGCTCCCCATGGGAATCCCGAAGTGCTCCCGGAGTTCCCGAATGCGCGCGTCGCTGAGTGTCAGGGGCGCCCAGGCGGCGCTGTCGACCCCGATGCCGTCGATACGGACGAGCTGGCAGCGTTTTCGCGGCTGGGGCCGGGAGAACCATCGCTGGGCCGCCGCTTCATCCTCATCGTTCATGACGACCAGGACGTCGGTCCACCTCAGCGCAAGGCGCTCGATGAAGCGATAGAACCACTGCTGTGGGGCAGGGTGTCCGCCGCGATAGAAGTGGAAGCCATGCGCGGTGTACACGATCTTTGGCGCGCCTGAATGCCCGCTGGGTTCGTTCTCGCGAGGCTCGAGTGCGTTAGCACGGCTTGTCCCGCGACTATCGGCAGTGAGTCCGGACTTATGCGTAGGGCGCGGAGACCCGGCGCGCCGCCCGTTCAAAGTGGCAGGATCTATCTTCACCTTTCGCAAGGCGGCGCGCGTCACGAGTGCGGCGATGGGCGTATGCACCCAGACCGTCTCGTAGCCCTCGCGCTTTACCAGCGCGCGCAGGTCGCGCGCCAGCCGCGGATAGTGCAGCAGGCAGCGCACCGAGCGTGACCAGCCGATCTCGAAGCGCTGGTCGAACTCCTCACTAATACCCGGCGTGGTCAGCGCATCAGCGGCCAGCGCATCGACCCGCGAACCCTGTGCGCGCAGCGCCCGGGCAAAGGGCAGAAGGAACGCTTCGAGGGTAATGGCGACGGTAGTGACAAAGAGGACGGACGGCGCGTGTGTTATACCTTGGTTACGGCTCATGTTTGCAGTGTAGCATAGGACTTCACAGTGCGATACACTATTCAAAACCAGCCCATCAAAGGAGCTTATTCGTGTCACATTCCGTCTTGCCCGATTATCCCATCCCCCCTTTTGGCGAAAGTTGCCCGCAGGTCTATGGCAGTCTGGTGCAACAGACGCGCCAGGCGCTTGAGCAGGCTGGCTTTAGCGAGGCGCTTATAGGGCTGTCTGGCGGCATTGACAGCGCCCTGGTAGCGACGCTTGCGGTGGCCGCGCTGGGCGCCGGGCGCGTACACGGCCTGCTCATGCCCGCGGCTGTCTCGTCTGCGGGCAGCGTGATCGACGCCTGTGAGCTGGCCGATCGCCTGGGTATTATTCCGATAACGATCCCGATAGAGCCGGTGTTTGCGGCCTTCAAAGAGGCGCTTGCCCCGGCGTTTTCCGGGACGAGCGAAGATGTGACGGAGGAAAATCTCCAGGCGCGCATCCGGGGTACGATGCTGATGGCGCTCTCGAACAAGCGCGGCTGGTTCGTGCTGAACACGGGCAATCTGAGCGAGTCCCTGATGGGCTATGGCACCCTGCACGGCGACATGGTGGGCAGTTTTGCTCCCTTAGGCGGGCTTTTGAAGACCCAGGTCTATGAGCTTGCGCGCTACGCCAACGACAGCGCGCGCGAGGAGGAAAGGGAGGAGGAGTCCGGGGCTGCGCGCGACGGCGACGGGGCGCAGGAGGAGGCGCTCAGGGCCGTGCGTGATGCTGCGCCAGGGCAGGGCGAGGAGGACGAGAGGGCTGACCAGCATGCCCGCGACCGCCGTCCACCGATTCCTGAGGCGATCCTGGACAAGGAGCCCAGTGCTGAACTTGCTCCGGAGCAGTTCGATCGTGACGACCTGGGTCCCTATGATGAGATCGATCCGATTCTGTATGGGCGCTTTGTGCGCGGGCGGTCTGCGGAGCAGCTGATCGAGGAAGGCGCCCCGCCCGATTTGCTGCGGCGTGTTCTGGACCAGGCGGCTCGCGCGGCATTCAAGTTGCGCTATGAGCCGCCCGCTGCGCAGGTGACGGCGCAGGTGGTGTTGCTCGCGCAGGCCGCGCAGGGGTCGGCTGCGTCGCAGCCGCAGCCGCTGGCGACGCAGTCGCAGGAGCAGCAGCCACAGCCGCAAGTTGGGTTGCCGCAGGTGCCGCAGCCACAGCCGCAGCCGGACTCTGCCGATGAAGGGGAGGCGAGCTCTCGATGACCGCCAGCATGACGGCAGGCCTTACTTTCAGCCAATGTGCACCCGAGGAGCTGCCTGCAGACGTCCGAGAGTTGCTCTACGAGGTACTCTACCGCGACTACGGGGTCACCCGTGATCAGGAGTGGCTGAACGCGGCTGACGGCGGGCACTTCTTTGTAGCGCGCGACGGGGGAGGGCAGCTCTGCGGGGCCGGGCGTCTGATGCCGCTGGCTGAGGCCACGCGCGCGCGCGGCCCGCAGGTCAGGCAGATCGCGACGGCTCCAGACGCGCGTGGACGTGGCGTCGGGATGGCAGTGATGGAAGCGATCGAGACTGCCGCAGTCACGCAGGGGGCCACACGCCTCTGGCTCAAGGCGCGTCAGCAGGCATGGGGCTTCTATGTCAAGCGTGGCTACTTGTTCGAGGGGCCGGAATTCACAGCGGGCGAGTGCTTGGCCGAAGACGGCATTTTTGTCTCAAAACTCACCGGAATACCTCACAAAATCATGGCAAAACAGCTGTAAACCCCTATCAGCTCTTTGAGCTTTGAGGTTTCTTTTGTGAAGGCCACGTAAGGCGGGCATTTGGGGCCGACTACTGGGTATAATAAAGGGGACCTATCGTTTTTGTTCCCGCATCATATAAGGAGGTTTTCATGCCAAAGATCACAAGAAGCGACGTAAAAGTCCCTGGTGATGTCAGCGCAGAAGCACGCGAGACCTATATCGACAACTACCTGAAGGCGACGCGCGAGACGGGTCACCTGATGCTGTTCGCGTGTGACCAGAAGATGGAGCACTTGAACAGCGATTTCTTTGGTTCTGATATCAGCATCGAGGACGCCCGGCCGGAGCATCTGTTCAAGATCGGATCACAGGGCGTGTGCGGCATTCTGGCAGGCCAACGCGGGCTGATCGCTCAGTATGCGCCAGACTATCCCGACATCAACTACCTGGTCAAGATGAACTCCAAGACCAACCTGGTCAAGGGAGCTCAGGACGATCCCTACAGCCCTCAGCTCTACAGTTTCGACGCGGTGCTGGAGATGATCGACAACGGCGTGAATGTGGTCGGCATCGGCTACACCATTTACCTGGGCAGCGAGTATGAGCCGCAGATGCTGTCTGAGGCAGGCGAGCTGGTAGCCCAGGCGCATGCCGCCGGCCTGATCGTCGTGCTCTGGATGTATCCGCGCGGCAAGGCGGTCGCCAATGAGAAATCCGCTCACCTGATCGCGGGCGCGGCGGGCACCGCGCTGTGTTTGGGCGCCGACTTCGTGAAGGTCAACCCGCCCAAGGGCAAGATCGACGAGGAGCCTATCGCTACCAAGGCGCTGGAAGCTGCGGTCGCCGAGG
>WQYT01000096.1 GCA_009781115.1 Coriobacteriia bacterium | reverse complement strand
GACCGAGTCGCTGATGTGTTTGGCAAAGCTCATCTCGTGGGTCGCCATGATGATGGTCGCGCCTTCGCGCTTCAGGTCGATGACCAGGTCGAGCACCTCGCCCACCAGAATCGGGTCAAGCGCAGACGTGATTTCATCCAGCAGCAGAATCTTTGGGTTGGTCACAATCGCGCGCGCGATGGCTACCCGCTGCTGTTGCCCGCCGGAGAGCTGGTCGGGATAGACGTCGCACTTGTCGCCGACGCCGATGCGCTGGAGCATGGCGCGCCCCCGCTCTGCCGCCTCCGCCTTGTTCATGCGCAGCACTTTGCGGCTTGCCAGGGTTACATTGTCGAGCACGGTCATGTGCGGGAACAGGTTGTAGTGTTGAAACACGATGCCAATCTGAGCGCGGATCTTATCCGCGTCGGCGCGCGGGTCGGTGATATCGACCCCGTCAAGCAGGATCTGCCCGTCGTCGATCTGCTCCAGCAGGTTGATGCAGCGCAGAAGCGTCGATTTGCCGGAGCCAGAAGCGCCAATCAGGCTCACGACCTCGTGTTCGTGAACCGTCAGGTCAACGCCGCGCAGCACAACCGCGTCATCGAAGCTCTTGCGCACGTCATGGGCTTCCAGCATGGGACGACCGCTGGTTGCAGCCGCTGTCGTAAGCAGCTCGCTCTCGTAGCGCTCAGGGTCAGCGCCCGAGGTGGTCGGCGACTCGCTGGGGGCCTCGTGAGCATTGCGCCCCTCGCGCTCCTCGCGCTCGGCATGCTCGCGCTCACTGCGCCCGGTACGTCCGCCACGCTCGCGCTTCTCGCGCTCGGCATGCTCGCGCTCGTCATCCTGTGCCAACTTCAGCTCCGCCATTTACACCACCCCCGAGGACTCTTCGCGACGACGGCGGCGGTTGGAGTACCAGTCCGTCACGCGGATAACCGGCCAGCTCATCGCAATAAACAGGCAGGCCGCGACCACATACGGCGTAAAGTTAAAGCTCATCGCCACCTGGATCTGCGCGGCGCGGACGGCGTCCAGCACGCCCAGTACCGAGACCATGCCGACATCTTTTTGCAGCGCGACAAAGTCGTTCATGAGCGGCGGGATGACCTTGCGGATCGCCTGCGGCAAAATGACCAGCCGCATCGTCTGCCCGTAGGTAAGCCCCAGCGATCGCGCGGCCGCGCGCTGCGAGGGGTGCACCGAGAGAATGCCCGCGCGGATGACTTCGGCCACATAGGCCGAGTAATTGATGACCAGCGCCGCCCACCCAAGAATCAGCGGGTTGATCCACCCAAAGAGGCCCAGGCCCGGGACCCCGAACCCTATCAGCAACAAAACCAGCAGCAGGGGGATGCCCCGGAACAGATCGGTATAGGCCGCCGCAACAAAGCGCAGCGGAAACATCACCGGGCTGTGCAAGGTCCGCGCCAGGGCGATCAGCGTTGAGAGCACCGCGACGCCGATGGCTGCAAAGAACAACAGCTCGATGTTAAGCAGCAAGCCCTTTGCCACAGACGGCAAAGCCTGCATGAAATAATGCGAGCTGAAAAAGGTCTTCTTTACCGCCTGCCAGCCTGACGAACGGGCGAGCACCAAAACAAGAGCGCCCGCAAGCACCGCCGTACTGAGCAGGCTGATGAATATCGACTTACCCGTCTGCTTACGCCGAAACGACCGGCGCTGAAGCTCAAGTTCGCTGGTGTGATACTCCTGCGCCTGCGCAGGTTCAGGCAGGTCTTCAGGCAGGTCTGGTACCGGAAAATGTTTACTCATAAATCAAAGTGAGGGGCTTGAAGGCAGGAAGGGCGCTGGCTTCATGTTATGCGGGCAGCCAGCGCCCGAATCTGCACATCAGGACCAGATTACTGGAGGACCGGAATGCTTCCGCCGGAGCGCAGCCACTGCTCTTCGAGCTTGTCGATCGTGCCGTCCTTCTTGAGATCGTCGATCGCATTGCTGACCGGCGTGGTCAGTTTTGAGCCCTTGGGCAGCAGCGCCGCAAGCTGATCGCCAGCGGTGTCGCCGCTCGGCAGCTCGCCGATGATCTTGCCGTTGTCAAGCTGGGCGCTGGTCATGTACCAAGCAGTGGGCATGTCGGCAACAACACAGTCGATCTGACCAACGCTCAGCGCCTGGATGGCGGTGTCGTTGTCATTAAACGTTGCAACCTTTGCCCCAAAGAGCTTCCGCGCAAGCGTCAGGCTGGTCGAACCAGAAGCAACGCCAACCTTGGCGGCCTTCAGGTCGGCCAGAGACTTTGCGCTGGCAAACTTGCTGTCTGCCTTAGAGATGATCGCCTGCGTAGTGGTGTAGTACGGCGTCGAGAAGTCAACGGCCTTCTGGCGCTCAGGCGTCACGCTGTACTGCTGCAGGTTGAAGTCGAAGGTCTTTGGACCCGGGGCGATAGCGGCCTCGAAATCGGTGCGGACCCAGACGACGTCGGAATCCTGGAAGCCCATCTTCTCCGCGATAGCATAGGCAAGCGCCGCCTCAAAGCCCTCTTTCGACTCAGGCTTGTTGTTCTCAACCCAGGGGCTGTACGCAGGCTGGCCGGTGGCGACCGTCAGTTTGCCCGGCGTCAGCGTTGGAAGAACGGAGGTGGCGGGGGTGGCATCCGTGTTGGTGGTGTCATTGCTCTTTCCGCAAGCCGCGAGGCCAACGGTCGAGACAACAAGCAGCACGACACATACCAGGGACAGAACTTTTTTGGACATGGGGTTCTCCTTATCCCACATGGCGAAGGAACGTCGCACAGGCGCTCCGCCGCCAATTTCTATAATGACCTTTCCAGTATAGGCCAGCGCAGCCCCCCGTGGAGAGTCATTTTTGTTGCGATATCTACCGAGAGAGGTCAGTCGCTCTACCGGGAGAGGTCAGTCGCTTAGCTTGGCTGCTTCACGCACCAGCGTACCCCGGGCGTTGTAGGAGGGTGACAAACGCCCCTGGGGTGTTTGTCACCTACGGGATGCTGACGAGGTCTACTTCGAAGTAGAGCGTTGCGTTGGCAGGTATCGACGGGGGCTGGCCCTGCTCGCCGTAGCCCAGGCTTGGCGGGATGATCAGCGTGCGCTTACCGCCCACCTTCATGCCAACGATGCCCTGATCCCAGCCAGGGATGACATTGCCCTCGCCTATCGGCGTCTGGAATGGTTTTACATGCTTGAACGCGGCATCGGTCGAGCTGTCAAACTTCGTGGTCTTCTTGCCGTCAACATACAGCCAACCCGTGTAGTTCACGGTAACGGTGTCACCGGACTTGACTTCGGCGCCCGTGCCGACCTTGAGGTCGGTGATCTCTGGCTTTGGGATGCCCAGAAGCGTCACCTCAAAATAAAGCGTTGCATTGGCAGGGATCGTCGGGGGCTGGCCCTGCTCGCCGTAGCCCAGGCTCGGCGGGATGATCAGCGTACGCGTGCCGCCGACCTTCATGCCAACAATGCCCTGATCCCAGCCCTTGATAAGCTTGCCCACGCCAACCGGAAACGTAGCCGGCCCCACATGCTTGAACGCGGCGTCGGTCGAGCTATCAAACTTCGTGGTCTTCTTGCCGCCCACATACAGCCAGCCGGTGTAGTCTGCGGTGATTGTGTCCCCGGCTTTAACTTCTGCGCCGGTACCAACCTTGGTATCGGTGATCTGGAGCTTATCGTCAGCGCTGGAAGCGCTGGTGGCCGAGCTACCCGTACTACCCCCGGAAGTCTTGGTCTTGCTCCCGCAGCCCGTCAGGGCAAACATCAGCGCAAGCGCGGCCAACACGGATGCCACCGTGATAAAACGACGTTTGGTCATTATCTCTCTCCTTGTTCTCTGGTTCTGCATGATTGATAGTCTCCGATTTATTCTACACTACTGGATTGCCGCGTCGCGCTTTGCGCACCTCGTGGCGGACGAGGGGGAGGCTGCTTCACTGCGCTTTACTGCGCTATCATGAAGTGACCATGATTTCGACGCTTACAACATTTGCTTACCCCCTCACGTTTCTGGAGGGCGTCATCTCGTTTATCTCGCCCTGCCTGCTTCCCTTGCTGCCGATCTATGTCGCCTTCTTTGCCGGGGAGCATGTGGAGGGGAGTGAGAGTGACGAGGGCGACGCTGGATTGCCGCGTCGCGTCTCCGACGCTCCTCGCAATGACACGGTGGGAGATGACGGCAACACAACAGATGGATTGCCGCGTCGCGTCTCCGACGCTCCTCGCAATGACAAGGTGGGGGATGTGGCCTGCGCTGACGGCAGCGGCGCGCATCGCGCTGGGGGGCGGCGGATGCTGGGGCGTAGTGTGGGCGGGGCGGTCGCCTTTATGATCGGGTTCACGCTGATATTTACGGCAATGGGGGCGTTTGCCGGCAGTATTGGGCGCGTGCTCATTGGGCATCGCCGTCTGCTTGAGATCATCTGCGGCGGCGCCATCATCGTCTTTGGGCTGAGCTATCTGGGCCTGTTCCAGCTGCCGTCGCTTGTCCGCTCGCGCAGGCTGGATGGGAGCGGGAGCGCCAGGCAGGCCGACGGCGGCGCAAAGACGCACCGCTCGCCTGCCCGCTTTGCCTGGTTGCTGCGCCCCTTTGCCTTTGGTCTGAGCTTCTCGCTTACCTGGACGCCATGCGTGGGCGCCTTTCTCGGATCGGCGCTGATGCTTGCCGCCAGCCGCACGTCCTGGGCCGAGGGCGCCGCGCTGCTGCTCTGCTACTCGCTGGGCCTGGGGCTGCCCTTTGTCCTGAGCGCGCTGCTGATCGACCGCCTCAAAACAAGCATCGCGGTGATCATGCGTCACCATCGGCTGATCACCCGCGTCTCTGGCGCGCTGCTGATCGCAGTCGGGCTGCTGCTGGTCTTTGGCCTGTTTGGTATCTGGGTCGCGCGCCTGAGCTCCGTGAGCTGGTAAGTAACAGATACCCCAGGGGCGATATGACAGATATACCCCTGGGGTATTTCTGTCATATCTGTCAGGGGTATCTGCCGCTGGGGCGCTCTGCTCGGTCGCTCCCAGGCAACATTAGCTGGTAAAATTGAGAGTGAAATGACACGGTAACCAACAGGAGTGAGTACATGAAGAACAACCGAGGTTGGATTATGCCCGTGGCGCTGGGAGCGGCGCTGGTGGTTTTGTTGGTAGGCGCGCTGCTGATATATAACCATTTTGAGGGAAAGATCGGCGGCGGAGCGGCTTCGACTTCGACTGAGACGACTGCTACCGCCAGCGCCGACACCACCGCCACGTCGCCGACAGAGGGCGCCGAGACCACCGGGCAGGCGGCAGCGGCAGAGGGCGACACGGGCATCCCCGGGGTCGCAAACACCGCAACCCAGAGCGTCCCGGATTTCACCATGACCGACGCCAACGGCACCGCGCTCACGCTCTCCGGATTCAGGGGGCTGCCGACCATCATGAACTTCTGGGCAAGCTGGTGTCCGCCCTGCCGCGAAGAGCTGGACGCATTCCAGAAGATGTATGACACCTACGGGACCAGCGTCAACTTTATCATGCTCAATGTGGGCGGCCAGGGCGACACGGTTGCTAGCGTGAAAAAGTTCTGCGCCGACCGCGGCTACACGTTTCCCGTTTACTTTGGCGAGGGCAGCGACGCCACGACTCTGTTTGGCGTCACCGGCATCCCCGAGACCGTCTTTTTGGACGCCTACGGGCACAGCTACGGTAAGGTCGTCGGCGGGATGCCCGAGAGCATGCTCGCCAAGGCAATGGTCTTGTTGACCAAAAAGTAAGCTTGCTTCATGACCCGGGAAGGAGTGACGATGGCACACTTAAGTTTTGCCTCTTTGCTGGCAACGTCTGAGCAGGATTACTCCGGGGATCTGGCGGCTGCGGCCCTGGCGCGCGAGGCCGCCGAGTCCGGCGAGGAGATCGCGGCGCTGCGCGAGCGGCTGGGGGTTGCGCTGACGACCATGCGCGAGGCCATAGCCCGCGGCGCCGAGCCCGGGCTGCGCAGCCGCAGCGGCATGACGGGCGGCGACGGGGCGTTGCTCCTGGCGCGCGCCGAGACGCTCGGAAGTGGGCATGGGTTGTTCACGCGCGCCATCGGGTCGGCGGTTGCGGTCGCTGAGGTCAACGCCGCGATGGGCCGCATCGTCGCCGCCCCGACCGCCGGCGCGTCCGGCGTGGTGCCCGGGGTGCTGATACCTTTGG
>WQYT01000095.1 GCA_009781115.1 Coriobacteriia bacterium | reverse complement strand
TTTCTCTCTTTGGGCAACCACAGCTGGTCAACGCGACGGGTAAGCCCTTCGATACGGTCTATGGCATGGAGGCAGATCCAGTCACCAGTTACTTTGGCGATCATTTTAATAACAACACGCTGGAAGATGGGCGTATCTGGACAGATAAATCGGTTTCTGCTGGCAGCATGACTTGTTTTGACGCTGACGGCAAACCGGTCACAACGATGGATTCAGCCAAAAACGAATTTCTCGTGACGCTTTCTGCGTTAGGGCAAAGCTATAACGTAGCAAGCCTGCAGGTTCCGGTTGACGCGGTGTTTGTCATCGACATTTCAAGCTCGATGTCTGCCTATGACATAGCGGGAAACACCGGCACCCCCACCGGGACGACCCGTGACTTCCTGCTGGTTAACGCACTCAATGCCGCGCTCAAAAATATCATGGCCGCTAATCCGGAAAACCGGGTCTCGGTGATTGGCTATGCGGGCAACAACACGTATCGCTTCCTGAATCTTGATCACTATGATCTTGCGGGCGGCGATTACTTTTCGATCACTCTGACGGGCAGCACGCACTATGTCAACGTGAACCCTGCATTGGCGGGCGGCGCGGGTACGACTGCGCGCGCTGCGGTCAGCGGCGGCACGCCTACGCAGCTCGGAATTGCAGAAGGCGCGCAGATGCTCACGAACAACCCGGATACCGAGTACCATTTCACGCGCTCCAATGGCGAAAAAGACTCCATCACGCGCAAGCCGATCATGATCCTGATGACAGACGGCGACCCAACCTTTGGATGGCTCAACTACACGATGCAGGGCGAGACCGGCGCCAGCTACACCGCGGGCAACGGCAACCCGGGCGCAGGCGACATCGGCACTGACCTGGTTACGGTGCTTACCGCTGCGCACTGGAAAGATCGCATCCAGGACCATTACTATCCGCGCCATGACTGCGCGCCCACCATCTATACGCTGGGGGTCGGCGTGACTGGGGTACATGCGCCTTCAGTCATGGATCCCGCACATAATGCGGCGGCAAACACCTTCACGTTTTCCGGGACAAGCTATAACCTCAAGAGCCTGCTCGATAACTTTACCTCGACAGGCCTTGCCTCTCCCCAGATCAGTTTTCCCATGAATACCCGGGGGACCAACACTACCTGGCAGTCGGTCAGCCTCACCAACACCGACCATCAGATCAAGAGCTATGCGTACACGGACGGCTACTACAATGCTGATTCTGAAGACGCGCTGAACGACGCGTTTAACTCGATCGCACAAAGCATCATAACAAAGGGCGGCTATGTGACGCGCCCGGGGGAAGACCCGGAGTTTTCCGGTTATCTGACCATGATCGATCCTCTGGGTAAGCATATGGAGTTTAAAGAGTCCAAGGGCATCTTCATTAATGGGGAGCTACGGCGCGGCACGAATTTTGCCCGGCTTATCAGCCAGGGGCCCACGCTGCCCGGCGGCGGGGAGAATACCTATTACAGCAATTATCTGCGGACTCTTTCTGCGCATGCCAACGTCACGGAGGCCGTCGCCCAGGAGCTGATAGAGTCGGCGCGTGCGGCGGACAGTGTCTTTTATAACAGCGAAAGCGATTTCTTCAGCAGTATCAAGTGGTACGCTGATTCAGACATGAAGTATGTGGGGAACTTCTTTGAAGCTGACGGCACGCCGTGTGCGCGTCCGGAGGGCGCGACCAGCCTGGTCGATCTGCGCGGCTGGTATCTTGATATGACCGACTACATCACAGAAAAGCCCACGAATCTCTCAAATATATTCATGACCATAACGACGGCCCTGGCGCCCGGTGATTTCAATCTGAGGGATGCCCGGATCAACCTGTCGATGGCTGCCGGGCAGCAAGCGGTGCGCTGGTATATCCCTGCCGCAATACTCCCGATACGATCGGTATCCTGTCGGGAAGACCCTGATAATCCGGGCCCGGGGCGCCTGAGAGTGGCCGTGGACAGGACCCTGCCGATCAAGCTGACCTTCAGCGTTGGCCTGAGGGGCGACTTTGACCCCGGCCAGCTGAGCGACTCCTATAAAACGCAGTTCGCGACACCAGACGGCAAGGGTTATTACTTCTTTACCAATGACTGGAGCGGCGACCCCAGCAAGGAAATCATCGACACGGCTGAGGCATCGTTTACTCCCCATGGCGAGAATCCGTATTACTTCTACACGCAGGAAGCAGATCTGTATGTAAAGCGGGGCGAGAGCTACGTCGCGGCCACAGAGCTTACTGACGCGGACACTTACTACACGCTGGAGGAGTACTTTGACCAGAATGTGGCGGGCTATAGGGCGTCGAAGTATGTGCCGGTTGACCGCAGCGTGACTGATGTCTCGACGCGGGCAGCGGGCGGGGCGCCGTTTATCGAGGCGGGGCAACCAAAGGCGCACCCCAGCAGCCGCGTTTTGAAGAAGCAGAACGTGACGCAGACCAACACTCATGTCAATTATGCCGAGTTTGGCAGTCCTGTGGCGGGCGAATCTTATGCGATCACCCACTATCTGGGCAACAACGGGCGCCTGACGATTCCGGTGGCGTCACTTGAGCTGCAAAAGCTCTGGGAGGGCGAGTCGCTTGATGAGGTGTGGGTGCAGCTTTATCGCAACGGCGAGCCCTATCGCGCGCCGCTGCAACTTGACGAGGCCGGCGACTGGAAGTCTACGATTGCCGATCTGCTGCTGTTTGAGACGGCGGCAGACTCTGAAGGCAATGTTTCGGGCTACGCCTACACCATTGCCGAAGGCTCCTGTGTTGACGGGGAGTTCATGCCCTATGACCTGGTCAATCCGCTTGAGGGCTACGAGATCAGCTACACGCAACCGGAGTGGAGCGAGGATCACTCGGAGCTGAGCCCGGCGGCGGTGCGCAACGTGCGCCAGCCTGTTATTGGCGGGGATCCGGGCGAGCGGGATCCCAGCGGCGAGGATCCGGGCGAGCGGGATCCCGGCGAGGAGAACCCGGGGGGTGAAGAGCCCGGTGTGGAGAGTCCTGGTGGCGAGGAGCCCGCTGGGGAGGAGCCGGCTGGTGGGGAGCCCGGTGGTGGGGAGCCCGGGCGCGGCCCGATCGAGGTCCCCGGTACGGCTGGCAAGGGCAAGGGGAGCGCCGCACTGCCCAAAACAGGCGACATCCCTACCGGTGTGATTGTTGCTGGGGCAGTGCTTGTCCTGGCGGTGATCATCGCAATTGCCGTCGTGACAACCCGGAAAAGGCGCTCATCGAAGCCAGCCTAACCCGGGCCTGGCAACGAGCCACAACTCATGCGTAGCGCGCGGGGACCCAGTGCGCCTTGCCCGGAGCTGGCAATAAACTACAGAAAACAGAGCGCCCCCGGGCGCTCTGTTTTAGAAAAGGTCGCGCTGCTGGCGCTCGTGACAAACGCCTCGGAGGGCGTTTGCCACAGTGTACTGGGCAAAGAGTTGCAACTCATGCGTAGCGCGTGCCGACCCGGCGCGCGTTGTCCGAGCTGGCAACACCAACACCCAGGGCCGGGTACACTGTGTCCACAGGCAGCGAAGATGCCAGGTCTGCATTTTGTATTGCAAGACAGCAAAACGCTACATCCAAAGCGTAAAGCGCCTGAGTAAATATGGCTATTTGCAGAGCCGTTCCCAATAGTCTATACTTATGTTTAGACATAAGAAAAGGTGGTAGTTATGGCAACAACAACCCTGATGAAATGGGGCAACAGCTCGGGGATTATCATCCCAAAGTCAATCTGTGATCTTCTGGGTCTTGAACGGGGCGACAGCCTTGCCGTGGCGGTGAGGCGCCCTGGTGTCATAGAGATTACTCCAGAGACGACGCATTACCGTCGGCGCAATCAGGTGAGCATTGATGAGTTGTTTGCCAACTATGAAAGCTCCTATAAACCAGAGGAGCTTGATTGGGGCGCATCCGTTGGCAAGGAGATGTGGTGATGGCTACGTTTGAGCAGGGTGACATCATACAAGTTAGCTTCGATCCGTCTTTAGGGCATGAGCCACAGAAGCTCCGTCCCGCCGTGGTGGTAAGCACCACAAGGAGCAACGTGGTATCCAGTCTGACCTTTGTTGCGCCCATAACCAGCGTCAATAACAGATTTCCCCTCCATGTAAAGATAAGCTCAGACGTTGACGTCAGGGGCTATGTCTGCGTTGAGCAGACCAGATCCTTTGACCTGGCAGCACGGCCCTGCACGTCAGTCGGCAAGCTCAATGACGACGACATGTCTGCGATACTGGAACGCATAGGGGCAATCTTTGGGATATAAAGAATCGTAACGGGCTCTTCCTGACCAAAGCCCTCAAAGAAAAGCTCGGTATTATCTGGTATCAATGCGCTGATTTACTTGCTTTGAGTTACTCGTCTGGCAGCAGTTCTTTCAGAGGAACGCCAAGAGGAGCCTTGGCATTGGGCAAAGATTCGCAACTCATGTGTAGGGCGCGGGGACCCGGCGCGCTTCCTATCGAGCTTAGTTCCTTGAACTGCCCAGTCAGGGTTACACGTTTTCTGTTTTCTGTTGGTAAGCAGGGAGAGCGGAGCCACAGGACGTCGCATCAGTATTTACATAAATAGTAAGATGTGATACTATTTATGTATGTTTGATACAACTGACAGAGATGCCTTGGACGGCAAATACACAACACTTCAAGCGGCTGATGTGTTGGGAGTTTCCGCGCACCAGGTTGCGCAGTTGATTCATGCGGGGGAGCTGACTGCAATTCGCAGCGCTGGCGATGCTTTCTTGATAGATGCGATCTCTGTGACTGATTACGCGCGCCTGAAACAAGGCAGAGGGCGTCCTCTCTCTCTGGGTGTCGCTTGGGCGGTACTGTGGTTACTGTCAGGGCTTGAAGCCGACTGGCTGTCTTATCCACAACGCAGGCGTTTGCTGCTCAGGTTGCGCACCATGCGAGCTGAGGAGCTGGTGTGGCTGGTGCGAAAACGCGCAAAAGTGCTGCGCCTGCGGGTCGATAAGTCGTTTCTTAAGACGGCTCAGGCTCGATTGGTGGCGTCCGGCTCCAGCTCCAGGCGCCTGTCTGAGCTTGGTCTTACCATAAGTTCAGACTCGATTGAGGGATACCTCGCTCAAGAAGATCTTGATGTGTTCATGCGCGATTGTTTTGCCGTTGCTGGAGGAACCACGAATGTCACATTAAGAGTTGTAGATGACAGAGCGCCGATCGATCTGACTGCGGGCGCAGAAATGCCCCGTGCTGTGATCGGAACAGACCTGGCAGCGTCGTCTGTCGAGCGGGAGCAAAGTGCCGGCCTTAGATTATTGGAGGAACTGCTGGATGAATGGCGCAACTAAATTGCAAAGGTTGGGAGGCTGCCTCTGATGGAAACTGTAGGAGGGGCTCAAGCTTTAGATCGTCGCATGGAAGTAGTTTTTGAGACCCCCCGTGGTGCTTGCCATTACTATATGCCTGATGTGTTGGGGGCGCTGATCCTTAAGGCTGCTGCCTATGGCTCTGACAATCGAAGCAAAGGTCGGCATCTTCAGGACGTTGCTTTGCTTGCAAGCCTTATCACTGATACTGCATTCGAGTTAAGTCGCCTGCATGGCTCTGATAAGAAGCGCATCCGCTCGGTAAGAAACGTTTTGGGAGACCCCAATCATCCGGCCTGGTTGAATCTGCCACCCGAGAGCCGCGTCAAAGGACGGGATGTCCTGCGAATACTGGGGAGCTAGATCTGTTTCCAACCACAGGTTTGTGATGGCATGGAGCAATGTTCCAGGCTACTCATCTGGTAAGATCTCTTTCAGAGGAACGCCAAGAGGAGCCTTGGCACTGGGCAAAGAGCTGCAACTCATGCTTTGGTACTGGGTAATAACGCGCATCAATGCGTAGGGCACGTCGACCCGGCGCGCCTCTGTTGCAACTCAGCATCCGCTCTGTAGGGCGCGACGACCCGGCGCGCCTCTGTTGCAACTCAGCATCCGCTCTGTAGGGCACGTCGACCTCGACGTGCCTTTCTTATTGAGCAAAACTGGACTTTTGCAGATTTGCTCAGTATAATGAGCAAAACAGCGAATTGCAAAATTTGCTCAATAGGATAGAGGATGCTGGTATGGCTGACATACAATTCAAACGGGCTTTGGTGGATACGATCGTTGACAGAATGGCAGAGCCGCGCAAGTTTATCCAGATCGTGGTAGGGCCGC
>WQYT01000094.1 GCA_009781115.1 Coriobacteriia bacterium | reverse complement strand
TTGAAGATAGAGTTGGGCGACGAGACGTTCTCCGATGATGACACGCTCGATTTCTCAGCATTCATGGAAAAGATGAAAAGCTACACCGGCAAGACCACCACGGCGGCGCCCTCGCCGCTGCTCTACCAGAAGGCCTACGACGCGGCCGGGTCTTCTTTTGCGGTGACCCTGTCGTCGCAGCTGTCCGGCTCCTATGAGAGCGCGGAGCTGGGGAAGAAGCTTGCTGAGGAGGAGAGCGGTGCGCAGGTGCATGTCTTCGACTCGAAAAGCGCTACCGCCGGAGAGGTGCTGGTCGCACTTGAGATCAGAGAGCTGGTCGATGCGGGGCATCCCTGGGACAAGATCATCGCTTCTATGGAGGACTTCATCCACTCGATGAAGACCTATTTTGTGTTGGAGAACCTCGAGAACCTGGTAAAGAACGGGCGCATGAATAAGATAGTGGGCGAGATAGTAACGCTGCTCAACATCAAACCAGTTCTGGGATCGGATGGCGAGGGCAATATCGCGCTGTTCGGATCGACGCGAAAGAGCCAGATCGCGGAAAAACTTGCTGGCCTGGTGCAGAAGAGCGGGCGTGATACCAAGGGACGGAACCTTGTGATCACGCATTGCAACAACCTCTCGTTGGCAGAGAAGCTGAAAGAGATGATCGAGACGCGCTACTCATTCAAAGAGATCCTGATCGTCGCGACCCGGGGGATCAGCTCGGTCTACGCCAATGAGGGCGGCATCGTCATGGCGTTCTGATCGGGAGATTGAACCATGGGTTTGATGTCATACATTGGCGGGCAGTTCCATAAGCCGAGAGGCCTGTTCGGGCGGGTGGCGACGTTTACGATGAACCGCCAGAATCAGGCACAGTACCGGGGTGTTAAGCAGGCGCTTGCACTGGAGGAGCCAGACACGGTGCTGGAGGTCGGCTTCGGCAACGGCTATCTGTTGGAGCGTTTTGCCTCCCGCTATGGGTGCCGCCTTTTCGGCGTGGACATCTCTGAGGATATGATCGAGCTTGCGACACGACGCTGCCGCCAGCTCATCGCTAATGGCCAGGTCACGCTCTCTTTGGGCAGCGCTCAGGGCACAGGGCTTGAAAGCGCCTCATTTGACAAGTCCTACACGATCAACACCATCTACTTCTGGTCAGATCTGGAAGCGGGTCTTGCAGAGATCCGCCGCGTCCTGAAACCGGGCGGGGTTCTTGCGTTAGGCTTCTATCCCAAAGAGACACTTGACCGGGTTGCCGTTGCGACACATGGCTATCACAAGTACCATCTGGAGGAGCTGGTAGGCGCCGTCGAGCAGGCAGGCTTTGTTGTGTCTGCAACCCAGCTCTCAGGCCACAACCTCGCCTACTGCCTGACCTGCGTTAAGAACTAAAACCCTCGCGTTGCCCTGATCTCAGAGCAGTAACAAAAAGCGTCGCCTCGGCGCGCTTGAGTTCCCGTGTAGCCAGCTCATATAGCGCCAGCAGTGGTGGTCCTGGCTGGCACTCGCCCCGTATGGCGCGACGACCCCCCGCGCCTGGGTTCGGAGCAGCAAAACGCCCTCATTCCTTTCATTAAGGCCTAAATCACCGCTTTTTAGGTAAAAGCGCTTATTGCGCGCCTCTTGAAAGGTACCTTTAAGTTCGGTGTTTGACACTGCGCTAGCTCTGTGTACTACAGAAGAGCGCAAAAGTCATATCAAGACAATGGGGAGGGAGGTGAAACGAATAACTACGCTAACGTATAGCTTTGCGCATAAGCATACACACTTAGGCACAGACCTTCCAACCCGCAAAAATGTAGGGGGGGGGGGCTCACCACTGTAATTTTTCCTGTGCGCTAAATTCTTACAAAAATTTTGACGCGCGCTTTCATTTATCAATTTCTAACTTAGCTACATCAGAGCCTACAGGCGCCGGTGTTGTGTCTTTGCACACGTCAGGTACTACCGGTATCGGTCTTTTGACGGGCGCCATCAATACCACTATCCCATTACAGACAATTACAGAAACTGTGCGAAGACAGCGCGCGCAAGACAGTTGGCGTAACTTGCGTTATATCTCATAAGCAAAACAAGAATTCATCTACTTTGAAAGGAATGGACACATGCCAAGACAACATGTCCCCCACACAAAGATGAGCGCCAAGAAAAAGACAGCAGCAACTGCTGCTGCTGTGCTCATCGTAGCCCTGCTCCTCGGTGGAGCCTTTGCCTGGACTGACTTTTCCCAGGCATTCAAGAATCTGTTCCATGGAACAGCAACCCCAGATGTATTACTTCACGATGACTTTGCTCCAGGAAAGAACAAGGATGTCTATGTAGAAAACACCGGAGACGTACCGCTGGTGGTACGCGTACAGTTTGCAGAGTTCTTACAAGTTGGAAATGACTTAAAGATAGGAACTGACGCTAAAGACTCAAGCACCTGGAGAATACGCACCTGGGCAGGAACAACGATAGCTGCTGATGGAACCGTTGCTGCTAACGACAACCTCCATAATTGGCTTATGAGCGGAGGCCAGAAGTGGTATCTCCCCGGAACATCTGAGATAGGTGACGTTGAATACACAGGAGCAGTTACAGGAGGAAACGGAAACACCACCAAAGAAACGCTTACGTCTGCTCCTGTTATCCTGCTCTCTGAATACCAGAAAGACCAGACAACTCAGGCAAAATATGACGCTGATAACCCTGATGGCTTCTGGATTTTGGATGACTCCGCCAGTGGTAACGGTTGGTGTTACTGGAGTAAACTGCTTCCTGCTGGAGAAGCTACTAACCTTCTGCTTGATAACGTCACCGTGGATCCTGCCAACAAACCTGATGATAACTATGCTTATAACATTGACGTCAGACTTCAGGCAGCAAATGAAACTGAAGCTTATAAGCTCGGAGAAAATGGGGACATCTCTGATGTCGCAAAGAAGCTTACCAACAACATCCTTGGTGTTGTTACGATCTCTAACCCTAATAACGACTTAGACGGTGGTTCAGACGGTCTCTTATTCTTAAAGCAGGTCGGCTCTAATCCTGATATCTATGAGATATTAGACGATAATGGAAAATCGCTTAATCCGAAGCAATACATCGCTGACCCTGATGGTGACATTGCCAATAATGGTACCTTACCACCAAACGCCAAACCTTTTGTTGGCGTAAAGGGCCAAGATGGTCTGTATTATGTTGATAATGGCGACGGTACCTATACTAACGCCACAAACAACCTGACTGTGACGCCTCCTAAAGGCCAGCTGCCTGGTGGAACAAAAGACATCGTGCAAACCCCGAACTTCCCCTATGACATACAGGCACAAAATATCATGTTCAGAGTGCTACCGATACCGACACAAGTTCCTGGTTCAACGTATCAAATACAACTTGAGTTTGTTGATCCATCCCAGGAAGCTGCTGCAAAGCCTCTGCGTTATGTGCCTGATGCGGCATCACTCGGTAACTTCTCTATTGATCAGAATGGTTTGATCACAATTACCTCGTCAGCAGCCGTTAATTCCAGTATTTATTTTTACGTGATTGCTGCTGATGGATCATATGCACCGGGAAGTGTCTACATAGGCCCTTCTTCCATATTGACGGATTCCAATTATATAGCAACCGGATTTAATACACCCATAGCGCCTACTTATGTTGAGAAAGGTCAAGGAAAAGCGATAAGCTGCTTGCCTAATCAATATCAAAACGTTACTGGCTACAGCTATCAAATCCAGGGTGCTGATCTGGGTTGCACTCTTACCCCAGATGGTTGGTTTACCGCCGGAACTACTTCAGGTACCGTTACCGTACAGGTAACTGTTTCTGCAAAGAACTATTCTACAACCAGTAGTATTTCTGTTACTGATGATCGTGGTACTAACACAATTGCTCCGGGGCAAGACTATACTCTGGTAACTACCTTTTCGGTAATTATCCCCGATGCACTTTCTGCAGAGGCTCCGCCCCTTATTACCCAGATGTCTGTGATGAACAGTACACTTGGCATAAACAACTGGGCAAATGTTGAGCCTGCTCCAGCTTACGGCGGTGGAACTGGCAGCAAAGCTGATCCCTATAAAATCAGCAGTCTTCGTCAGTTAAAGAAACTGCAAAATGACATAGCGATGAATGGCCCGGTGTTTACCTATCAGAAGTATTTCACAATGACGGCGAATATGGACTTTGACGGTTCGGCTTCAGTAGGCGGAACCTTACTGGGTAATTTCTATGGAAGCTTTGATGGACAAGATCACGCGATTAATGGTTTAACTTCAAACCAAGGTCTTTTTACAACTCTTGCTTACGGGACCGTTCAGAATCTCGGTCGTACCGGAGGAATTGTGAATTCTCTAACAAATACATCTGTTGGTGCGATTGCTGGCACGTTGAGCACTAATGCCAGCATGGTTCGCTGTTATAACGAAACACCCATTGGTGGATCCGGTGTAAATATTGGTGGGCTTGTGTGTGCTACCTTGGGGAGTGTCACCATTGACAATTGCTACAATGCGGGAACGATTCAATCAACAAGTCCAATATCTGGATTTATGCTAGGTGGATTAGTAGGGTTCGCAAAAAATAACGCTGGTACACTTACTGTTAAAGACAGCTATAATGTGGGCGGTCTTACATACAGTGGTACTACTACTGGCTCATTAGGTGGAATCATCGGAACTTTGCATAATGCCGTACCTGACGGGCAGACTATAGTTCTGGACAATGTGCATAATTACGGTCGAGTTGAAAAAGGCTCTACCAATTGCTCTTTAGGCGGTATTATCGGTTCGCTTTGGAACCCTATTTCCGGCGGTTTCGATATAGTCAATATGAACAGCGTATCCTATCTGCCTAATCAACTGATCTCTGCTGGGTCGCCGACAACAGATACTGACATTGGTAACCGCGCGACAGCGAATCCCGGTACTGGCGGCAGTATCACCGTAGACGGTAGCCTCACCAACCAGGTGCCTACCATGCCTGCGGGTACACCGACTCCGACAGGATTCCTGGTGCCGTAAGGTCTCTTACTTCAGGTGATTAGAGGCGGCTCCCCCTTGCCTCTGGTCATACCTCGCCTGTGGGCAGCGGGCTTTCCCCCCCTTAGCACGCTGCCCCCGCTCAAACCAAGCGGGCGGCAAAGAAGGCCTCCCTCGTCCATTGTGTGGGGCGTGGAATTGGACAGGGCGGAGCAATCCGGGCGAAAGGCAGCGCTTATCTGCCTGGATTGCTTCGCTTCGCTTGTGGGGGACAAAGGGGCAGATACATAACCCGAGCTGGTGGCGCGCCGGGTCCCGCGCCCTCACGCATTGTTGGGGCTTTGACAAGGGGGACTGGATCCTGCGACTGCGCGCAGGATGACAGGGGGAACCCTGCGACGAAGCCTGTGCTATGCGTTAGTTGCAGTATGCAGGATGACAGGCGAGTCCTTGCGGCGTATTGCCTTGTGCTCGCTACTTTGGAGCAGCCCGCTCTCATTTGTCTTGGCCGGGCTGCTCCAAAGTGGTGAGCACAATTCTTGTTACCTGTTACAACTGCGCTACACTCTGGTTGTCTGTGTGGCTTGCATTGGGAGAGTCAGACACAGTGCCCGAGATCGGCTTTGGCAATGGCTTCTCCGTATCCGTAACCCGCCTCGCAGGCAAACACCTGGCTTACTGCCCGGCCTTCGTTAAGAGCTAAAACTCTCGCGTTGCCCTGATCTCAGAGCAGTAGCAAAAGAGGCGCCGGTTGGCTACTTGATGAGCAGAAGGACAAATGCCATTAAGAGGCTTGCGCCGCCAAATACCGATGCAATGATGGGAAATGCGATATGCGCTTTTTTGCGGTGTGCGAAGATAAAGCAGGTGACAATTGTGATGCAGGAAAAGAGTGGCATGCCAATTGCAGCAAGCCAGAAAAAGCCAGGGGTATTATTAATTAGAGTAAGTACAAAAAGCAGGTTATTGATCAGGCATTGGAATCCAATCATAATTCCAAGGGCAATCGGCAGTGCCAGTTTGTTGGTAGCGTCATCCATCTCTCTGCTCCCGTCCTCTAAGCTAATTTTTTAGACTTAATGCGACTACAATGTCTCTTGCTATCTTGTCATACTGGAACCGAGCCCGCAATCCGACACTAAGAAATTCGTTTAGTAACGTGAGAAACCCACAGGCTCTGCCTGTGGTGCGATATCCGGTTTTACCCGTATCTTGAAAATGATGAATCTCCTATCCTAGAAAGTAACGCGATGGTTTGGATCGCTTACAAAAG
>WQYT01000093.1 GCA_009781115.1 Coriobacteriia bacterium | reverse complement strand
GCAGAGTCGCGCAGCCGCGGGCCAGACTGCTCCCGCGCGTGGCCTGACCCTCTGGAGCGTCACCTATCCCCAGTTCAGCAGCGCCCCGTGACAATCACCCCAGGGGTGATTGTCACGAGGAGGTCGCAATGACGAGGGGTGGTATGGATTACGGACTGGCAATGACGTGCATTAATGCGTAGGGGGCGACGCCCTCGGCGCCCCGCTGCTCGGAGCACGAACACAGTGCACCCGACCCCCTGTGTTGAAAATGCACACTATACTGCGCAAAAATGCACACTATACTGCGCAAATTCGTGTTACAATAGAGCCAATACAGTACCGACTTTATGAAAAGAGCCGAACATGGTCGCTGCTACAAAACAATATCGCCGCGCGCTTGTGCAAACCCTGGTCAAGCGAATACATGAGCCCCGGCATTTTCTGCAGGTCCTGACAGGACCGCGTCAGACGGGCAAGACCACCGTGCTGACGCAGGCTTTGGCCGAAGTAAAACTGCCCTGGCATTTTGCGGATACCGATGCAGCTGAGGTTGCGGATCGCAACTGGCTGCGTGCCCAATGGGAGATGGGGCGGGCTTTGACTTCCGGGAAGGACGAGGCGTCTGGCGCGGCGCTGCTTGTGATCGATGAGGTTCAAAACATCTCTCAGTGGTCACGAACTGTCAAGGCACTATGGGATGAGGATGCTCGCGCAGGTCGCGATCTCAGGGTGGTACTGAGCGGCTCCTCAACTCTTTTGCTGCAATCTGGTCTGTCGGAGTCTCTTATGGGGCGCTTCGAGGTGCTTCGCAGCCCTCACTGGACTTTGCGTGAATGCCAGGATGCCTTTGGCTACACTCTGGATGACTACCTGTGTTATGGGGGCTATCCGGGCTCAGCCTTTTTGCACGGCGACCTTAATCGCTGGCGTGCCTATCTTACTGATGCGATTATCGAGGCGACGCTTTCCCGGGATGTTCTGGCTCTGGAGAGTGTGCGAAAGCCAGCGGTTCTGAGGGCTCTCTTTAAACTGGGCGCCTCATTTTCTGCCCAGGAGTTGTCGTATCGCAAGATACTGGGGCAGCTTGATGATGCGGGCAATACCTCAACGGTGGCGCACTATCTTGATCTGCTGGGGCGCGCAGGCTTGCTGTGTGGCTTGCAGAAATACTCGCATAAAGAGCTGAAACAGCGGGCTTCGTCTCCGCGTCTGCTTGCCTATGACCCCTCGTTGATCATGGCAATCAAGCGGGCGCGACCAAAAGACATCCTGGCTGATCCTGAGCAGCGCGGGCATATCACGGAAAGCGCAGTGGGCGCTTATTTGCTTGGACGCAGCGCGACTGAGGATTTCGAGCTATTCTGGTGGCGAGAGGGCGATCTTGAAGTTGATTATGTCGTGCGTAAAGACGACCAGCTCATCGCGCTTGAAGTAAAGAGCGGTCGCAAAAAAGGCAACAAGGGCTTGCCGGAATTTGTGCTGCGAAACCCGGGATGCCGCGCGCTGACGGTGGGCTCGCCCGAAACCCCTCTCGAAGAGTTTCTTGCAGGTGGCGTTGCGCTGTTCTAAACCTCCCCAAAAGCTGTGCAATCTCGGGAACGGTGCAGGTGCGTGATACAATAGGGACTTCCCATACATCTTGCTTGGTTTCAGGCGCAAAACAGGAGGCAACAACGTGCAATCATTAGACTTTCGCCCCGATCAACAGGGCAAAGTACGCGACATCTATGACTTGGGGGACCGTCTGCTGATGGTCGCAAGCGACCGTATCTCTGTCTTCGACATCATCCTGCCTGAGACCATCCCTTACAAGGGTGAGATCCTGACGCGTATCTCGCAATTCTGGTTCGATTTCTTTGCCGATGTGGTCGCCACGCACTTCATCAGCGCTGATGTCGCCGATCTGCCGGAGCGCTTCGCTCCCTACAGTGGCTATCTGCGTGGGCGCAGCATGCTCGTGCGCAAGGCGTCCATGTATCCGGCGGAGTGCATCGTGCGTGGCTACCTGACGGGCTCCGGCCTCAAGGACTACCAGGCAACCGGCACACTCTGCGGTATCCAGCTGCCCGCGGGCCTTGTTGAGGCGAGCAAGTTCGACGCCCCGCTGTTTACCCCCAGCACCAAGGCCGAGATCGGCGACCACGATGAGAACATCAGCTTCGAGCGCCTGGTCGACCTTATCGGTGAGGCTGACGCGACTGCCCTGCGCGACACGACGCTCGCGCTCTACCAGAAGGCCGCCGACTACGCAGCTACGCGCGGCATCATCATCGCTGACACGAAGTTCGAGTTCGGCGCCGATCCCGCAACGGGAGCGCTCATCCTTGCTGATGAGGTACTGACCCCGGACAGCTCGCGTTTCTGGCCTGCGGAGGGCTATGCGCCCGGATCGGTGCAGCCCAGTTTCGACAAGCAGTACGTGCGCGAGTTCGTGCGCTCGACCGGCTGGGATCCGAAGTCCGGCGAAGAGCCGCCCGCGTTGCCACCCGAGGTCATCAAGGCGACTAGCGCCAAGTATATCCAAGCCTACGAGATCATCACCGGCCAGGCCTTTGAGCCCATCGGCGGGAGCGAAGCCGAGGCCGCCGAGGCCGCCGAAGCCGCCGAAGCCGAAGCCGCTGCCCGCTGACTCGATGCTTGTTACCAGCTAACCAGGAAGGAAACCACTTCTACCATGACCCGTCGATCTCCCTTAAATAAGCGTTATCAAAACGCCCAGCGCAACAATGAGTCAAGCGGCTCGACCCGCAAATCGGCCGCCTCGGCAAAGATCGAGCGCAGCAGCTCAAGCGGCTCGAAATCCGCCAAGGCAAAACCGCAGACCCACCGCGAAAAATTCATGGCGCAGGCGCGCGCAAACCAGTCAAAATCATCAGCAAAATCTGCCCAATCATCCTCGAAGAGAAAGGCCCCTATCATGCCGGACACCCCTGAGTACAAACGTTGGCGTCGTATCTGGTGGATCCTGATACTGTGCGCCGTCGTGGCCCTGGTCCCCTCGCTTATCCTGAACGCGAACAAAAAGCTGGCGCAGACCGCGCCCTGGAACTATATATCGCTTGCCCTGACCGTGGTGGCGGTGATCCTGGTTGCGGCGACCTGGGTTCTGGACTTCAAGAAAATCCGCCCCCTTAACCGGCAGGCACAGCAGGAGGCGCAGTCGCAATCCCCGTCTGGCAAAAAGAAAAACTGAGTGAGAGGGGCGTCCATGGCGCAGTATCAGATTTATGTGACCTATAAGCAGGGCATTTTCGACCCGGCGGGCGCGACGGCAGAGCGCGCCTTGCAGCAGATGGAGTTTGACGAGGTCAACTCCGTGCGCATCGGCAAGTACATCACGCTGGAAGTAGCCGGCGCGGCCGACGCCGCTACGCGCGCGCGCGTCGAGACCATGTGCGAGAAACTCCTCGCCAATCCGGTCATCGAGGACTTCAGGATCGAGGAGGCGCAGGAGTGATGGGACTTTCACCAGTACGTCCTGAGAAACGGAGCGTAGTGTTGTGACGCGGCAATCCGGTACTATCGGGATCGTAGTTTTCCCGGGGAGTAATTGCGAGCAGGATGTCGCCTATTCCTGCGAGCAGCTGGGGATCGCGACGCGCTATCTTTGGCATGGGGAGCGCGATCTGGGCGGTTGCGAGGCGCTGGTGTTGCCGGGAGGGTTTTCCTACGGCGACTATCTGCGCTGCGGGGCGGTTGCGCGCTTCAGCCCGGTGATGGAAGAGGTCATCCGCTTTGCTGAGGCGGGGCGTCCCGTGCTTGGCATCTGCAATGGCTTCCAGATTCTGACGGAGGCTCATCTGCTGCCTGGTGCGCTCATCCGCAACGCGGGTCTGAAGTTCATCTGCAGAAATGTTGCCCTGCGCGTTGAGGCCAGCTGCGACTGGCTGGGCCTGCCGCAAGCTACGGTCCTGCACCTGCCCATCAACCATGGCGAGGGCAACTACTACTGTGACGCCGCCACCCTTGAGGGCTTGCGCGACGGCACGGTGGGGCGCGTCATCCTGCGCTTCTGCGCCGAGGATGGCGCAGATCTGCCTGAGGGCAGCGCGCCCAACGGCTCGCTTGACGCCATTACCGGCGTCAGCAATGCGGCAGGCAATGTCTTTGGGCTCATGCCGCACCCGGATCGCGCGGTCGATCCGCGTGCCTGCCACTCAACTGACGGCGGCGCGTTTTTCACGACCGTACTCTCCTCGTTTTCGAAGGTGGTGAGCTGATGGCCCCCCATGGTCAATTCTCCTTTACTCCCGGTTTGTATATCTTCTCCGGGTTTTTTATTTTGGTCGCGATTCTTGGCGTCTGGATGATGATCGACACGACACGCAAGAAACGTCGCAATCGTAAAACATTTCATAACATTCCACGCGAGCCCTTGCTGTTCTATGCGTTTTGCGGAGGGCTCTACATGGTGCTCTGGCTTGTGATGTTCATCATGCTAGCCACCTCGGGCGCCCAGTCAAGCGCGGGCATGACTCTGATGACCGTCATTTTAGTTGCGGCTATTTTCATGGTGGTAGTAGAGTTGGCCTACCTGCTGCGGGTCGTCTACCCCAAGGCGGCAAAGGCGGCGGGCAAGCCGGGGCCGGGGAAAACGAAGAAGCAGCCAGTAGCAGTAGCAGAAGAGCCACCCGGGGAGGACAACTTCCTGGATCAAATTGGTGAGAAGGACAAGTCATGAGCGAACACGTTGCCCCCGCTGACAGAATTACCCCAGGGGTAATTCTGTCAGCTGAGTCTGAACCCGTTGCGGATCTGGAGCCCGGGATCGCCGCGCGCCTCGCGGTCGAGCTGGGACTGGCGCCGGACGAGCATGACAAGATCGTCGAGCTGCTTGGTCGTACCCCGACCAAGACCGAGCTCTACATCTACTCGCTCATGTGGTCGGAGCACTGCAGCTACAAGCACTCGAAGAAATACCTGCGCCTGTTCCCGACCGACGGCCCCGCGGTGCTGCAAGGCCCCGGCGAGAACGCCGGCGTCATCAGCGTCGGCGACGGCTGGGCGGTGGCCTTCAAGATGGAGTCGCACAACCACCCCAGCGCCATTGAGCCCTTCCAGGGCGCGGCGACCGGCATCGGCGGCATCATCCGCGACATCTTCACGATGGGCGCCCGCCCCGTGGCTTGCTTCGACAGCCTGCGCTTCGGGACGCTCGATAAACCGCGCCAGCGCTACCTCTTCGAGGGAGCGGTCGCGGGCATCGGCGCCTACGGCAACTGCCTCGGCGTGCCGACCATCGGCGGCGAGGTGGCTTTCGATGCGGCCTACGAGGGCAACTGCCTGATCGGCGCGATGGCCGTCGGCCTCATGCGTGAGGAGCGCCTGACACTCGCAACGGCCTCTGGCGTGGGCAACCTTCTGATACTCATCGGCTCGACCACCGGGCGCGATGGCATCGGCGGCGCGTCGGTGCTCGCCAGCCAGGAATTCGACGAAGGCGCCGAGGCCAAACGCCCCGCCGTCCAGGTGGGCGACCCCTTTGAAGAGAAACTGCTGATCGAAGCCTGCCTGGAGCTGCTCGACCGCGGCCTGCTGGTCGGGCTGGGCGACCTGGGCGCGGCGGGGCTGACCAGTTCGGCCTCAGAGATGGCCGGGCGCGCGGGCGTCGGCCTCGATATCGACGTAAGCAAGGTGCCTCAGCGCGAATTGAATATGCAGCCCTTCGAGATCATGGTGAGCGAGTCGCAGGAGCGCATGCTCGCCTGCGCCACGCCGGAGACGGTGTCAGAAGTCCTGGCGATCTGTGAGAAGTGGGGCTTGCGGGCCACGGTCATCGGCTCGGTCACCGATACCGGCCAGTTCGTGGTGCGAGAGGGAGCCGAGAAGGTGGTCTGCTCACTGCCTGCGCTCTCATTGACCGATGATGCGCCACTCTA
The DNA here is from genome assembly GCA_009781115.1 of Coriobacteriia bacterium. Classification (GTDB taxonomy): domain Bacteria; phylum Actinomycetota; class Coriobacteriia; order WRKU01; family WQUG01; genus WQUG01. The sequence goes on along the minus strand of WQYT01000093.1, from coordinate 601 downwards.
CGACCCGCCTTTCGCGGAACCGAGTTATATCAAAGAACACGCCAGTGCAGATCTTTCCGGCTTGGCGCATCCGGCGACGACCGAGGACCTGTCTGCGGCGCTGCTGCAACTGCTTGCCAGCCCTGACATCTGCGACAAGCGCTGGATCTATGAGCAATACGACCATCAGGTCATGAATAACACGGTGGTTGTACCGGGCGCGGCCGACGCGGCGGTGCTGCGCATCGGCGACACGGGTCGCGGCGAGATGACCTCCCGCGCGATCGCGGTCAGCACGGACTGCAACGGGCGTTACGTTTATCTTGACCCCCGGCGCGGCGCGGCGCTGGCGCTGGCCGAGGCCTGCCGCAACGTGAGTTGCACGGGCGCTACCCCGGCGGCCGTGACCGACTGCCTGAACTTCGGCTCTCCCGAGAAGCCCGAGGTCTACTGGACCTTCGTCGAGGCGGTCTCCGGCCTGGCCGAGGCCTGCCGTGCTTTTGACGTGCCGGTGGTCTCGGGCAACGTGAGTTTCTACAACGAGAGCTTTGGCGCGCCCATCTATCCGACGCCGACGATCGGCGTCGTTGGCCTGCTGGCCGAGGTCGACCAGCACATGACG
>WQYT01000092.1 GCA_009781115.1 Coriobacteriia bacterium | reverse complement strand
TGTAGCGGGCGGTCTGACCGTCATAGATAACTGCGCGCATGGCCTCTATCCTTTCTGCGGAGTTGCCGGGGCGGCTGGGGTGCCCGCCGACGGAGGAGCAGGAGAGGCAGAGACGCCGCCTGCGGAGGTGGTTGCTGGGGTAGAGGAGGCGCTTGCCGTCGTCGCCATAGCATCAGCAGCAGCATCAGCAGCAGAGCCAGCCTCCGGGGCGCCCGCCGCGTTCATCCGGCTGATAGCTTCAGCCAAAAGCGTGCCAAACTGCGCGGAGACGCGCTGGCCCATCTCATCGACCTCTGCAGCGTCCAGGTGCGCCTGGCCGGGCATACCGGCGCCCAGGTTCGTGATGCAGCTGACGCCAGCAACACGCAGCCCCATGTGGCGTGCGGCAACCGCTTCAACCGCGGTGCTCATGCCAACGGCGTCAGCGCCCAGGCTGCGGTAGGCCCGTATCTCTGCGGGCGACTCAAAATGGGGTCCCGTCAGCTGCATATAGACGCCCTGGCGCAGGGGAGTGTCGCTGGCAACAGACGCTGCCAGCAAAACGTCCTGCAGGGTGCGGTCATAGACCTGTGTCTGGTCAGGAAAGCGGACCCCGTACTCGTCAATGTTAGGCCCAATAAGCGGGGAGGGCACAAAGCTGGTGATCTGGTCACAAATAAGCATGAGGTCGCCGGGAGTAAACTCCGGGTTAAGCCCGCCCGCCGCATTAGTTAGCACCAGCGTACGCACGCCCAGGCGCGCGAGCACCCGCACCGGCAGCACAACGTCGCTCATGGGATAGCCCTCGTAGTAGTGAACGCGTCCCTGCATCATCACCAGCGGCGCGCCTGCCAGCGTGCCAAACAAGTAGCGCCCGGCATGCCCCGGCGCGGTGCTGACAGGAAAGCCGTCGATATCGGTGTAGGGCACGGCGCAGGCGACATCCATCTGCTCAGCCATGGGCCCAAGCCCGCTGCCCAATACCAGCGCGATCTGCGGCATGCCAACAGGTGCTGCCGCCTCGCTCAGCTTCTCCCGCACTGCCGCCGCGCAGCGCTCAACCTTCTCATAGACCGGATTAGAACTATCAGCCATCACGCCTCCTCAAGCCGGAAACCACACCTCATTTTAGCATTGAGCTCCTGTGGGTTTGCTATAATGAATGGTGAGATGAGCCTGCTGCCATTGGTCTGGTGGCATCACCTCAAAAACTGAAGGAAGACGCCCCCTAGCACTTCATCCGGAGTGCTAGCCGGGCGGCTTTCGTTATAAGTGCTCTCAGGCACCAGTACAACTGAACACAATTGATAAGAGGAGCGCTCTCTTGACGGGGGTGGAGGTCAGTGTCGCGACTATTGGCGTGCTACCAAAGCTTTGCCTGGTTGCCGCAGTTTTGCGTAACAACGTGTACGGTTCGTGGAGGAGATTTGAACGTTGCGTTCATGTTGCTCCGGGGGTTCCCCCAGAGGCTTAGACTGATTTTGTTATCTGATCAAAGGGTAAGGAGTTGTTGACCATGGCTAATGAAGTAACTGAAAACGTACCGGTACCTCCGGCTCCGGCGGGACCAGCCCCGGTGGCGCCCCAGCCAGCGCCACCAGCACAACCGACACATCCGCCGGCACAGCCCTACGGGGTGCGTCCTGCGGTCATCCACCAGGAAAAGGCTTTCTACCAGAAGGTGTGGTTCTGGATCGTTTTGGGGGTTGCCGTGCTGGTGCTCTCGACGCTGGGTTCAGTCTGCGGAACGTATCTGTACCGGGCAATGAACGGCACGGTAACCCCGGGCAGCTTCAGGATGATGAACGGCGGCCAGATGCCAGGCGGCGGTATGAACTTCAATAATGGCAACGGTGGCGGAAGCAACAGGGGCAATGGCTATAACGGCAACGGTTATAACGGCAACGGGAGCGGCAACAGCAACGGGAACGGTAATTCCGGCTCCGGATCATCGGGCAACGGCTCGGCGCAGTAAACAGACTTACAAGGAAGAGAAGGGATTAAGGGTAAGGGAGGCGCCGGAGGGCGCCTCCCTTACGTAACAGGTCCCAGGGGCTCTGCAGGCCCTGTGTGTCAGGAGATAAGGCTGGTGCGCGACATCTTGACGCCGCCTGCGACCCAGAGGGCGTCAAGCGCTTTCTCCAGCGACTTGACCTGGGCTGAGCTGAACTTTTCTGCCTGATTGAAGTAAGAACGGGAATACCACTCTAAGGAATGCCCTTTGACTTTCCAGCTGCCGCGGTGCGCCGCCAGCAGGTCGAGGAGCTTCTTATGGGCATCCAGACTGGCGTTCTCGTCTTTTTGCGCCTGAGTAAGCGCCGCGTCAAAGCGCGTCGTGTACTGCGCCGCCGTGTCAAGCACCGCGCTTTTTGCTGTGGCAGGCAGCGTGCTGTCTTTGAGCTGATCCGCGAAGGTCTTCTTGTCGAAAAACACCCGGGCTGCGGCGTAAAAGTCAGCGCTGCTTTTCCGTGCGGTTGCCAGGTTGCTTTTTGCTGTAGCAAGGCTGCTGTCTTTAGCAATGGCGCTGAGCGAGGCGGCTGAATTCTGGTACGTCACGGCGGCAGAGTCGTGTTTTCCCACCGCAGCAAGATAGTCACGGAGCTGCTTGTTGAAGAAGGCCTCGAAGTCGCCCACTTCACCGGTGGCATTGACGTTGAGACCGCGCTGCTGACTGGTGGGAGTCCGCCCCAGGAACTCCGTCATGTCGTCTTTGAAGACTTCGACATTGCGATCAATCTCTGCGAGTCGAGCCTTCTCAGCTGCCGCCGCTGCCGCCTTGCGCTCGTTTTCTACTGCCCGCTGATGCGAGGTGTAAGCAGCATAGCCGATGCCACAAGTAGCAAGCCCCACAACAAAAAGGATACTCAGCACCAACGCGACGATCTTACCAGCGCCCCACCCCTTCTTTGCGGGCTGCTGCTGCGGGTAAGGCTGCGGCTGCTGCTGCAACGGCTGCGGGTAGGGTTGCGGCTGCGAGTAAGGCGCCTGCACTGGCTGCTGCGGACAGGGCTGCTGCGGAACTACTGGCGGCTGCTGCGGATAGAACGGCTGCGGCTGCTGATATGGTGGCTGTGGCGTTTCGGGCTGCTGTGACATAGCGATACCTCCTGCTGACGTTCCTGCTACCATTGTAGAGCTTTTGGATATACAGAAGTATCGTGTGGCGTAGGATGCTCTATTAATCACTAACTTCCTATCGGGGTAACTGCTGAAAGTTAGTGGTTAATGCCACTCTTGGCAAGAGCTGTTTGGAGAGTGGCTTATATGCCTGGTGGGGTGGCGCGGTCACCGTCAATGGCAATGTCAAAGTGATTATCACCGACCCTAACGGACAAGCGGGAGCTATGGCAATAGGACGCGGAACGATCAGGATCAACGGTCACTTCGACGCTGATCCATATATAGCTTTCATGGATCCCTCGGATGGTGATATTTATACTGGTGTTCCTGTGAGTTATAAGACTCCTGCTGACTTCGTGATCCCGACTACGCTCAAGGGCTATAAAACCTATGCCAAATGGGGCTCGACCGTTTGGGTGCTGGATTCGCCTGCTTCCCAGAAACCAAAGAAAAAGACGACCAAGAAAAAAGCCATGTCTCCACTGGTGATGTCAGCTACAGGCGACAGCAACAGCCTGCTTAATGCACTGTGGATCAGCAGTGTGGTTCTCCTGAGTGTAGGCGCCTGCTGGGCTCATTACTCAAGTGAGCTTACATTGCGTGCCTGGCAAACCGCCCAAAACTGCTATAATTTGTGATAGTTTACTATTGGATCCGGGAGAGCGTTCAGCTGGCAACCAGAGGCTCGAGCCTTCAAAGCTCAACCACGAGCTTGTTGGAAGCTTCTCTAGTAAAGAACTCTTTTGGTTAAAGGAAGGATTACCAATGCATAAGAAAGACATAAGGATGACTCTCGTGCTAGCTCTAACGCTTGTTATAGCTTTTACGCTCACCGGTTGCGGGAAAGATAACAATGTTGCTATCACCACTTCCTTCAAGGATACTATCACGTTTGCGCAAGGTGCGGATCCTCGTGGTATCGATCCGGCGTATGTTGATGATGCCGAGTCATCGAATATTATCGTCAACGTCTATGAAGGCCTTCTGAAGTATGCTCCCGACTCGACCAAAGTCGAGCCGAGTCTGGCAACATCCTGGGAGGTCAGCTCTGATAGCCTGACCTACACCTTCCATCTGCGCAAAGGCGTCAAGTTCCAGGACGGGACTGACTTCAACGCAGCAGCTGTCAAGTTCAATATCGAGCGCCAGCTTCCGCCCAAGGTGTCTCCGGACATGCCGTATGCGACCTTTGTATGGGGAGACCCCTCAAAGCCCGAGAGCGGCAGTTTTGTCAAAAGTGTTGACACCCCTGATGATTCCACGGTCGTCATCACGCTCAGCCAGAAGAACTCTGCGTTCCTTGCAAACTGTGCGATGAGCCTGGGCGCCCCGATGGTCAGCCCGACCGCCTGCCAGAAGTACAACAACAATGTTAATGAGCATCCGGTCGGCACCGGTCCCTATTCGTTTGTTAGTTGGAAGAAGGGTGACAATGTCACGCTTGTCCGCAATGACAGCTACTGGGGATCCAAGGCCAAGACCAAGAACCTGATCTTTAAGGTCATCCCTGATAACTCAGCACGTGTTCTCGCGCTGACCAATGGCGACGTCGATATGCTCGACGGCATCGATGCGACTGCTGTCGATACGATCAAGAGCGCAGGCGACGTTCTCAACACGACCAAGGGCATGAACATCAACTACATGGCGTTCAATACGACCTCACCGATCTTCAAGAACGCTGCTGCCCGTAAAGCGATCGCTCAGGCGATCAATCGCGATGAGCTGGTCAAGAACTTGTATCAGGGTTATGCAACCCCAGCCTCCACGATCCTACCGACCTTTGTCCCCGGCTTCAGTGCCGACGTGCAACAGACGGGTTATGACGAAGCCGCCGCAAAAGCAGGGGTCGCTGCTGCAGGTATCAAGCAGGTTCACATGATCACCTACAACAACCCACGCATCTACAATCCATCCACGGGCTCAACTTTGGCAACGGCTATTCAGGGATATCTCCAGAAGGTGGGTGTCACCTGCAAGATCGATACCTATGACTGGACAACCTATAAGTCAAAAGTTAAAGCAGGCGACTATGACCTCTGCTTCTACGGCTGGACGGGCGACAATGGGGATCCGGATAACTTCCTGAACCTGCTTGCCACCGATGACTGGACACAGAACCTGGCTCGTTGGCAGGATCCGACCTACATCAAAGGCATTGCCGATGCGTTGGCTATGCCGAACGGTGAGAGTCGTAACGCTGCTTATGCCGCATTAGAAAAGCAGGCTGCTGCAGCTAACGTCTGGTACCCGATCAATCATACTCAGTTGCTCTGGGCAACTGCCCCTGGCCTGAAGGGCGTTCTCTATCATGTGACGGGCAACTCGTTCTTCGTCGATGCCACGATTAGGAAATGATAACATGATGCGTCCCTTGACCTTCCGGTTTGACGCCAGCAGGTCGAGAAGCTTCAGGCTGTTGTGGCGTATCAGGCGCCTCCTGCTTGCATTCCTGCAGTCATTGTAGAGCATTTAGATGCACTCTGGGTCGGGGATCGGTAGTGTTCCAGCATTCAGAGGGTTTGGGTTGGCTTACTATTCAAGGAACGTCCTGCTGCTAAACAAAAAGCGTACTGTCGTGTATTGTTCCGGCTCATATGCTGTAAAGTATAATATGCGTAGTGTTATTATGACTGAATCGATGAGAGAGTTGGGAAAAACGTATGCGTCAACCAATAGGAGCAGCACTGTGATGTGTTTTGCTATGAGAGGTATCTGTTGATGAGCAAGGGAAAAGTTCGGGTTCCAAAAGACGAGAAGAACACGAGAGCTTCTTCGCGGGTCATTTCGCTGGTAGTGGTAGTGGCTATTATTGTACTCTGGTACCTTGTGACCAAGATCGGTTCGGCTAACCAGCTCTTTTTGCCTTCACCTGGAGCAGTGTGGGCTGCGTTCATTAACATCCTGCACAATGGGTACAAGTCCATCTCATTATGGCAGCATCTGGGGTCAAGCATGTACAGGATGTTAGTCGCATTCGCCTTGGCGACGGTGATCGCCGTACCGCTGGGATTAGCAAGCGGGTATATCCCACAGCTCAAAGCGATCCTTGAGCCAATCGTGGAGTTTATTCGTCCGCTGCCTCCCTTGGCTTACTATACGCTGCTTGTTCTGTGGTTGGGCATCGATAATGGGTCGAAAATCGTGCTGCTGCTCATTGCCTGTTTTATGCCGATCTACATTACGTGTGTCGCCGCCGTCATAAAGATCCCCTCGAATTACCTGCACAACGCTGCGTCGCTGGGCGCAAATAAAGCCCAGATCTTTTTTCGAGTTGTATTTCCCTACTCACTACCTGATATCTTTCTCGGGATGCGTACTGCCATAGGAGTCGGCTTCACTACCTTAGTAGCGGCAGAAATGGT
>WQYT01000091.1 GCA_009781115.1 Coriobacteriia bacterium | reverse complement strand
TGCGGCGCCCACAGGCAGCATGTGGAGTCTTATTGATGGCGCAGGGTTTGCTGGCAGCAGCACGGCGGTAAGCAATCCGGCGTCGGTTACGACCTGGGCAGACGCAACGGGTACGGTCAAGCTTTTGTCTCCGGTTTCCTTTACGGCAACGCAAGTTGAGGGAACCAGCGGTGTGTCAAACTCGCTCGGTATCCAGATTACTTTCAACAAGGCGGTATCAGGCCTTACGGCCAGCGATATTAAGCTTATAGACGCAACTATATTCTTCTATGACTACACTGGCGCGGCGACCACGGGAACACTTACCGGATCCGGAACCACGTGGGTAATCTCTCTTACACGTGTTGCCTCAGAGGGCACGGCTGATGTCCTCATTACTGACTTTGGTCAGTATCATATAATCAACAATCCGCAAAGCATCATGGTATATAAAGACAGCAACATCGCTCACCTTCCTGCCGCCGCAGCCATTGCCAACCAGGTCTACACGGGAGCAGCGTTGAAGCCCGTCCCCGTGATCAAAGATGGGAGCAAGACGCTGGTCAATGGGAGCGACTTCACGCTTGCTTACGCCAGTAACACCGCGGTGGGCACGGCGACTATCACGGTCACGGGTATCGGCGCCTATTCTGGGACTACCACCGTCAGCTTCAAGATCGTCCCGGCCACGCCTGCTCTGGCGAGCCTGGCAAACTCTACCACCGGCCCGCTGCTGAAGTGGAACAAAGCAGCAGGCGCTACCGGCTACTATGTGCTGCGCAAGACCGGCACAGGAAGCTGGGCTTCCATCAAAAAGATCACAGCTGCAGCTACGGTTTCTTATACTGACACGACTGCAGTATCTGGCACGGCGTATTCTTATTCAGTACAAGCTTATGGAGGAGCAAGCTCTCTTGCGGGTAGCTATAACACTACCGGCAAGACCATTACCTATGTAGCAACCCCCAAGCTGACTTCAGCCGTAAATGTTACTACCGGAGTAAAGTTTACCTGGGGCAAGGTATCAGGGGCCACCGGCTATCTCATCTATCGCAAGACCGGTACCGGCGCCTGGGTCAAGGTAAAGACGATCACTTCAGCTGCAACGGTAGCCTGGACAGATACCGCCGTTAAGTCTGGTACTACCTACACCTATACGGCCTATGCTTACAAAACAAGTTCAGCAAACAAAAGCGCTTGTAACGCTACGGGCAAAAAGGTTGTCTATGTAGCTACACCAAAACTGGTATCTCTTGCTAACTCAAAGTCAGGCCCTGTCTTTAAGTGGGGCAAAGTAACAGGCGCTACCGGATACATTGTTTTACGTAAGACAACTGGCGGTTGGTCCACGATTGCAACCATCAAATCAGGAAGCACGGTCTCCTACACCGACAAAAAGGCTGCCAAAGGCAAGACCTACTCCTACACGGTGCGCGCCTACAAGACCAGCACCGCAAACATCAGCGCTTACAACGCCACCGGAAAGAAGATCAAGGTCAAGAAGTGAGAGCCAGATGGCTGGATCCTGCGACTTCGCGCAGGATGACAAGGTTGGTGACAAAAGGCCAGGCCCCTTTTGTCACCAACACATACCCACTACTATCTGGATTGCCGCGTCGCGCTACGCGCTCCTCGCAAAGACAAAAGGGGTGGTGACAATGTGTCAAGGGGACGTGTGTCAAGGGGACGTATAACTTGACACACTTAAGTGTGTCAAGTTATACGTCCCCTTGACACATGCAGGATGACAAGAGTGGTGACGCCATGAGACAGGGGGACGGTTCCTCTGTCTTCAATGACAGGGGATAGTCCCCCTGTCACCACTCAGAGAACAAGGAGGCAGTTATGAAAAAGGCAGTATTGTTCGCGCTGGTGCTGGTGCTGGCTCTGGCTCTTGCGGCGTGCAAGGCAGGGAGCATGATCGGCTTTGGTGGCGGGGGCTCGGGGGCAACATCCGGCAGTACAGGCGGCAGCGGCGGCGGCACCGGCGGTGGCGGTGGCTCCGCTCCCCCGGGTGAGACGACCGGCGGACCCAAAGACACCATCCCGCCCAACTGCATCTGGACGTTGACCGGCACGGTAAAGGGCTCAAAGGACGTTGGCGCTGACCAGGGCGCGCCGGGCATGATCGAGGACTATCAGTTCGATATCCAGTTCGATAACCTCAGCAGCAGCTATCCTTCGGGCAAGTATACGGGCAGCATATATGTCAAGGCGCACGTGGACAGCTCCCAGTTCTTCAAGAACATGTTCGGAAAAGCGCCCGAGATCAAACAAAACCTCAATGTGACTGCGGACTCGTATGCCTTAAGCAGCGCCAAAACGCTCATGATCTACAACTACTGGAACTATCAGCAGAACCGGAATATCTGGCCGTTGACCTATGACTCTGCTGGCAAGCAGATCACTCCCGCAAAAGACCAGTATGTGGGCGAGGGCGACTTCAGCATGAACTTTAAGGTGAAAGGCAAAGCTGGTGGAAACGTAACGGACCCCAACGCGCAGTATCACGTGAACATCCCCGGCATGAGCGGCAACACCACCACTGACGTGAAGCTGCGCGTGGTCATCGAGCCCAATTCGGTCTGGGGCGACTCGTTTTACACCAGCTCGACCGGGTCGCGCAAGGTTACGCTCTATCTGAGCGATGGCAAGTATTGGTTCACGGGCACCGGCACGCTGACCCGACAGGCAGGCGGTCTGGACAACCAGACAAAGTACACCCAGAACCCCCCGGAGTCACTTGGGGAGAAATACGGAGTCGATGCCACGGATTGATGCCGGAGGCCGACCGCGGCAATCCAGTCGTCAGGCCCCTTTCGTCCGCCACGAGGAGCGAAGCGACGCGGCAATCCAGCAGCGTGGAGAGCCCCCCAACTTGTCATTGCGAGAGAGGCCGGAGGCCGACCGTGGCAATCCAGTAGCTTGGAAACGGAAAACGGAACCACTAGGAGGAAGAAGGCAAGCCATGAAGACCACATCAAGAAAGATACTATCCCTGCTGCTGTCGTGTGCGCTGCTCTGTGCGCTGGTGGTGGCGGCGCCGGTAACGGCGCAGGCGGCAACCGGCGTAGCCGCCATCGACATCAGCAGTCTGAGCGACACGAACGTTGACAACAGCGCCAGCGCAGCAACCGAATCGTACTGGTACTATACGGGCACATCAAAACAACTGATATTGGACACTGCGGGCGGCAACTATACCCTGACAGGAACTAACTCGAATCTGAACGTGTGGGTTGCAGCAGCGGATGTAAACGTGACTTTAGATAACGCAGACATCACCTGGCCTGGTACCGCTTCCAATACCTCCGCAGTTTCAGGCAACTCCAGTTCTGACGGCCTCACCATCACGCTGGTTGGAAACAATACCCTTATCGGCGGCAATGGCTCCATCGGGGGCGGCCTGACTATTGGTGACTTGGATCAAACCTGGACCATCACCAGCACCAGTGGTGGCGGCCTGACTGCGAAAGGCTATAACAGCAATGATTGCGGTATCAGACTGAGTTTTTACGATACCGATGTTTTACGTATCGCTGGCAATGCGTCTGTGACTGCCGTAGGAGGGGAGACAAGGGCGGCGATTTTCGCTGGCTCCGGGTACAACAATCTCCTGATTGGCGACGACGCCAAGCTGGCGATCACGAACAACAGCGCCAGTGCTGAAGCGCACACTTTTGGGAAGGCCGATACGACGGGTACGCGCGAGTGGCAGCTGACAGACGCAACCCTGACGACCGGCGCGCTGACCGACGACAGCATTGTGGCCTCAGTCGCGACGGGAGCGACCGGCTCCGTCAAACTGGTCACTCAGATCAGCACTACCACAGTGCAACCTATTGCCAACCAGGTCTATACCGGCTCAGCCCTCAAGCCCGTCCCTGTGATAACAGACGGGAGTAAGACGCTGGTCAACAGCACTGACTTCACGTTGGCCTATGCCAATAACACCGCAGTAGGCATGGCAACGATTACTGTTGCCGGTATCGGAGCCTACGTTGGCACGACTACCGTCAACTTTACTATCGTTCCGATCGCCCTTCCAGCTGTCGCCGCGATAGCCAACCAGGTTTATACCGGCTCAGCCCTCAAGCCCGTCCCCGTGATAAAGGATGGGAGCAAGACGCTGGTCAACGGGACCGACTTCACGCTTGCTTACGCTAATAACACGGCGGTGGGTACCGCTACGATCATGGTCACTGGTATTGGCGCCTACAGCGGCACGACTACCATCAACTTCAAGATCGTTCCTGCCGCTCCAGTACTTGCCAGCCTGGCAAACTCTACTACCGGCCCTCTGCTGAAGTGGAACAAGGCTGCGGGCGCTACTGGATACTATGTTCTGCGCAAGACCGGCACAGGCGCCTGGGTCAACATCAAGACAATTGCCGCCGCAGCTACAGTCTCTTACACTGACACGACTGCGGTATCTGGCACGACCTATGCTTATTCAGTACAGGCTTATGGAGGAACAAGCTCTCTTGCAGGCAGCTATAACACTACTGGCAAGACCATTACCTATGTAGCAACTCCCAAGCTGACCTCTGCCGTAAATGTTACTACTGGCGTCAAATTCACTTGGGGTAAAGTATCAGGAGCCACAGGATACCTCATCTATCGCAAGACCGGCACTGGTACCTTTGTATTAGTAAAGACGATCACCTCTGTCGCTACGGTTTCCTGGATAGATACCACTGTTAAGTCTGGCACGACCTATACCTATACGGCCTACGCCTACAAGACAACTACTGCAAACAAAAGCGCGTGTAACGCCACGGGCAAAAAGGTTGTCTATGTGGCAACACCAAAGCTGGTAAGCTTGGTCAACTCAAAGTCAGGCCCTGTCTTTAAGTGGGGCAAAGTCACCGGCGCTACCGGATACATTGTCTACCGCAAGACCACTGGCGGCTGGGTGAAGCTGGCAACCATCAAGTCTGGCAGCACGATCTCCTACACCGACAAAAAGGCTGTCAAAGGCAAGACCTACAGCTACACAGTGCGCGCCTACAAGACCAGCACGACAAACATCAGCGCCTACAACACTACCGGCAAGAAGATCAAGGTCAAGAAGTAGGAAGGTTCGCTCGCGAGAGCTGAGCTGAAAGTGCGCCCGCCGTGTCCTCCCTCCTGCGGCGGGCGCCCTACTAAAACACAGGGGGTCGGGTACACTGTGTTCATGTTGCTGCTCCGGACAGGAGGCGCGCCGGGTCCTCGCGCGCTACACATGAGTTGCGGCTCACTGCCCAGTACCATGTGTCAAGGGGACGTATAACTTGACACACTTAAGTGTGTCAAGTTATACGTCCCCTTGACACACAGAGCCCTGATTTTGCTTGGGATACTGTGTGGGGGGCGGGGCGTGTTACCATAGCTGTACGCGATGTTAACAGGTTTTGGGCTCCGGGAGGTTTCCATGAAATATATCGTTGTCATACTTGACGGGGCGGCCGGGACGCCGCTGGCCGATACTGACACACCCTACGACGGGCAAACGACGCTTGAGGCGGCTTCCATTCCGGTGATCGACCTCATGGCGCGCCAGGGGCGGGTTGGCCTGGCGCGCACGGTGCCGGAGGGCTTCGAGCCGAGCAGCGCTGCGGCCTGCACCTCGATTTTGGGCTACGACCCGGTGCAGTGCGCCATTGGCCGCGGGGCGATTGAGGCCGTGGGCATGGGCGTCGCGCTGGCGCCGGACGAGGTAGCGTTGCGCGTCAACACGCTCATTATCGAAGACGGCGTCATGTCGAGCTATGCCTGCGACCACATAGAGACCGCTTCGTCGCGCGCGCTGGTTACCGAGCTGGCCGCGAAGCTCAACGATGACACCTTCTCGCTGCACCCGGGGATCGCCTATCGCCACCTGCTGGTGGTCAAGGGGCATCCGGAGCTGCTGGACGTGGCGTTCACGCCGCCCCATGACATCACCGATCAGTCGATCGACGGCCACCTGCCGCGCGGCGGTGCGGGCGCCGACCTGCTGCTCGGCTTCATGGAGCGCGCGCACAAGTTGCTCCCCACTCTGACGGCAAACCTTGACCGCGTGGCGCATGGGGAGCGTGCCTGCACCGACCTCTGGCCGTTTTGGCCCGGCGTGGCGCCGACGGGACTGGTGTCGTTTACCGAGCGTTTTGGAAAGTCTGCGGCGCTGTCATCCGGAGTCGATCTGCTGGGCGGAATGGCGACGCTCTTTGGGCTTGACCGCCTTGACATTGCCGGCGTAACCGACGGCCTGGATAACGATTTTGCCGCGCAGGTTGCCGGCAGTCTGGACGCGCTTGACACCCATGACCTGGTGGTCATCCACATCGAGGCGCCCGACGAGGAAGGCCACGCCGGCTCATGGCAGGGCAAGATGGTCGCGCTCGAAAAGATCGACAGCCAGGTCATGACGCGCGTGCTGACCTACGCAAAGCAGCACGGCGAAGGCGGCGTGCGCGTGCTGGTGATGCCGGACCACCCGACGCCCGTCGCACTGATGACGCACACCGGCGACCCGGTGCCCTGGGTGCTCTGGGGGAGCGGGATTACGGAGAGCGAGACGCCTGTGGGCGCCTACAACGAGCTTGAGGCCAGCGAGACCGGCGTGCTGCTGGACCCCGCCACGCAGCTGATGGAGCTGCTGCTGAGCGACGGCGAGGTGGAGCTTGCTGCTGCCGAGGGGGCGGACGCCGGGGCGGACGCCGCTGCTGCCG
>WQYT01000090.1 GCA_009781115.1 Coriobacteriia bacterium | reverse complement strand
TTGCGGCCTCCTTGGTTTTGTCGGAATATTTGCAAGGACACTTTCCATCAACGAGTGACGAAACAGGCTGCTGAACTGCGAAGACCTGGTGGGAATGTCTCCTATTAAGTATAGCAAAAACGGACATTTGTACGCAGGTACAATTTCTTAGATTTTGGCTTGTTTTTCTTACCAGATTGCGGCCTCCGAGCCGCAATCTCAGTCGCAACAGGCGGCGCGCCGGGGTCGTCGCGCCCTACGCATGAGTTGCGAATCATTGCCAAACAGACCGAAGAGCCTCGATGGCTCTGAGGGCTGCGCCATATAAAAATAAAACCCCAAAACCAGTGTCATTGCCAGTCGCAACAGGCGGGGCGCCGAGGGCGTCGGGGGGCTCGCCCAGCTCGCCCTTGCTCCGCTGAGAAGGCTCCACTGGAGCCTTCTCCGGACGCTCCGCAACCCCTACGCATTAATGGAATCCCTTGCCAAGCCTAAACACGGCGGTATTTTCGCCGGGATATCAACCGCGGTAAAATCAATTAAAAAAATAATTCCATTTACAGGGTAACGTTTCAGGGGGCTCATTCGCCTAAGGCAATAGAGGAGGGAACGTAGGGCTATGGAAACACAGCGCAGACAACTGACATCGCAAGACCAGAAAGCCGCTGACGCCCAGCTGGTCAAAGCGACACTTGCCGGTTCGCCGGATGCGTTCGCGCAGCTGTATCAGACCTATCTGTCCCTGCTCTTCTATTTCGTCCACAAGCAGGTGCGCAGCGACGAGGACGCTTCTGACATCGTGCAGGATACGTTCGTCTATGCGCTGGTCAAGCTCGACGAGCTCAAAGAACCGGCGAACTTCCGCTCCTGGTTGTTCCGCATCGCGCTGTCGAAGGCGATCGATGTCTCCCGAAAGACCCAACGCCACGCTCAGGATCTCGATTTCGACGATCCGAATTTCGACGAAGAGGCGGCGCTCCCTCCTTCCGGCGCGTCGACCAGCATGGCCGATTTCCTGCCGGAGCTGGCCATCGACCGCGAAGAGGTCCGCGCGGAGCTGTTGACTCACCTCCGCCAGCTGAGCACCGCTCAAAAAGATATGCTGATCCTTCACTATTATGTGGGACTTTCTACCGTTGCCATCGCTGATCAGCTCGAGATCACGCAGGGCGCCGTGCGCAAGCGCCTCTATGACGCGCGCGTGGCCTTAGCTACCCTGTTGCCAGCGGGCATTCAGGGAGTCAGCAGCGCTACAAACCCGGCGAGCGAAGAGAAGATCGCGCGCCTGCTGGCAGAGGATTGCCAGTCGGCCGACCGGGCGACCAGCGCAGAAGCGCGCCACATGGTGGATTCGCGGCTCACGGTCGCGCTGCCTGCGTTGCTTGCGACCGGCACGTTGGATCCAGCCGCTACCGCGCGCGTCCAGGCGTTCCTGAATCACTTTATCGCGCCGGTCGGCGCCAGCACCAACACGGAGAACCCTGCCGAAACAGAGACGAGCGCTTCGAACGGACTGGCGAAAAAGATCATCATCACGGCGGCCGCCTGTGTGCTGATCGCTCTGCTTGCCACGGGTGTCGTCCTGGCAGTCGAGCGAAAAGACCAGCACCAGCCTCCTGCGCCCACCGCGCAGAACCCCCAGACCGCAGCGCCAGCGGCCGTGGCGACACCAGACCCCAACGCGGTTTCTTCGATCGAGGCGACCACGGTCGCGCCCTCCACTGCGGCGACCACGGCGCCCGCGCCGGCGCCCGTGCCCCCGAAGCCCGCGCCCGCGCAAACACCAGCTCCGGCGCAGCCAAAGCAACCGGCCAGCAAGCCTAAGCCCGCGCCCGCGCCGACGCCCGCGCCCGCGCCTCCCACGCTGACGGCGCGCACGCTTCAGCTGAGTTATCAATACGGCGCCGTGCTGACGCCCGCCCGCCTGGTCACCGATGCAGGCGCCTCTGCGTACGCGGCATCCGGGACACGCCTTGCCGTGACGGTGCTGCAATTCGGCAATATCAATACCACCCGACCGGGTACCTATCTGGTGTATTTAACCGCGCAGGACGGGCAGGGACAACAGGCCCCGCCGCTCGTGCTGCACGTAACGATAGAAGCTGCGCCATGAGCGATCTGACAGGGGAGCGCCAAGTCGCACCATAACCGAACACTCAGGAAAAAGAGAATCTTACGGGTAGGGAGAGAGAGCCTTTGTGTCTCTTTCAGAGAGCGAGAGGAACGAGATGATGGGGAAGCAAACAAAAACATGCGCAGAGCACGCTGTGGCGGAAACGCCAGAAGCGCCAGGAACGCTGGCGTCGTTGGCGCAGAGCACCGTGAGCGCGGGGAGCGGTTCGGCGATCTCACGCGCGCAACGGCGCAGGCAGCAGTCTGCCCGGATGCGCCATCAGATAGTAGCGCTGGTCTTGAGTTTCGCCCTGATGCTCCAGTTGACCGCCCCTCTCATGAGCACCCAGGCGGCGCCCGCCTCTGATGAGACGACCCAGACCGCGCAGGTCGCCCCTGAGCCTCCTGCGAACACGCAGGCGCCGAATACGTCAGGTGGCGGGCACTCGAACAACGCCAAGCAACCCGCGGCGACCGGCCTTCCCGCGGGGGCAGGCATCATGCCGCAGTCAACGATACTGCCCTCAGGTGACAGCCTGACGGTCAACTACGGCGATGGTTCGTCCTTTACTGATGTCGATAACCTGACTCCGACCGCGAACAAGGCTAACTGGGATATTTCAGGAGGCACACGCCAGATCCAGATCCAGGCAGCCTTCGCTAACCAGGGCACGGCGGGCTCGCGCACTATCACGGTCCAGGTTCCCCGCGGCTTCAAGATCCAGGCCTACACCGCCAAGTCTGGCACGGCTGCCATATCTGGCGTCTCTCAGATCGCGCTTTCCTCTGAAAGCGACGCCAAGCTCGCAAGCTCAACGCTGACCGCACTTGATGGCTCAGGCTTTGCGGCGCAGCGGATCAATGGCTATACCGGACAACGTACCAGTGTTGACACAGCATACCGTCCGTATGATGGCAAGGTCACCTATTCCTTTAACAGTAACTGCGACAATATCACGTTGACGTTGACGCTTGCTCTTGATCCATTGCTTTTTCCCTATAATGCGACAACAACAGTATTACCTGATATTACTGTTGCGATGGTTAATGGGACAAACTCTATGACACTTAATAATGGCTTGACCATAACGGCAACTGGTTTGGTAGTACCAAATAATCCAACTGTTACTTCCTCGTATCTTGACAATGGCGCTACCCGTCAAGTTGCAGGTGTTGTGAATCCCTCTGATTCTACGGGCAATACGGGGACCGTGCCAGCTTTTAACACAGGCGTTACTTATGCCGATACGAGTACAGCGTTTGGTTCAATGACTCATTATGCAGAGAGTATTGTATATAAGACGACCTATCCCGCTGGCGTACAGTATCAGGGTTTTGATTTAGGAGCGCTTAATAACATCTGGTGGGCAGAATCGCATCCTGCTGATTTCAGTGGCGTTGCTGGGACGCAGACCTACGGCAATGGACATCTGACGGTAACACTCGATACCGTTAACCGTACGGTCACCTATACCTTTACGAATGTGCGCACCCAGCATTTTTCTACAGGAGGCTCGCTGATTCGCAGCTATTGGACCGCCGATGTCGATAACAGTACGATCAAATGGAATCAAGTTTTGCCTTTTGTAACGACATTAAATTCAAGCTCTGGCGCGCTTATTGGTAACCCACAAGCGCAACCGCAAACGACTAACACGGTCAATATCACGGTGGTTAAACCTCAGATTAAGATTACCCTGACCCCACAAAATCGGACTCTAAGGGATATTAACGCTTACGCACCGGTCAGTTTCGATCAGTTGCTGGGCACAATTTCAATCAATAATGCTGGTCCGACCCAGCCCGAAGATATCACCTATACGTTCGATTTCCCAGCGAGCCCTGAAGTACGGGGCGTAAATCTTCCGGCAGCGCAGACCTCGGACACTCACATCATTGCAACAGGTTTAACAAATGCGGGGCATACCGTTACTTACGATGGAACACCAGTAATGGGGAATAACCTCAATACTGCTAGTAATAATTTCATTGCTTTGACTCCGCAATTGCTTGGTTTAGCTGATGGAGAATACCTCACCCACCTTGAGGTAACACAAGACACTCTTGCTGTTATGACTTATAGCAACCTCTATGTACACGCGGGCATTAGTTATTATGGCAAATGGGTCGCCGGGCAAGAGGGCGATGTGAAACTTACCATAACCGATGCGGGTGATAACGTACTTGCTTCAGCAACTGATCACACGAAAATTGGTTGGACAAATTCTGGCGCAGGCACAATGACGACAACGGTACAGACACCCTCCGGCAATGCTGCAAATACGTTTTATCCTGGACAGACGATCGATGCTATTTCGACATATTCTGCAGGGTTTATTATCAGCGGTATTTCTAATCCAGATACAGTAGATCCTGATATCTATATCAATCTACCTGCGGGAATCGATCTTGATCCTTCCTCAGTTTCGGTGCAATCGCCTCAGGGAAATCACGGTTCGGTGCGATTCTCGCTTCAGTTGGTCGGGACAAGTGCTCAGACGATCGATGGGGTGGAGTGGACGAGCTATCACTTTCAAGTAAAAAATAAATATGATATTTTGGCATTAAGTTCAAATCAAAATAGTGCAGTTGGCAGCTTCAATATTTCGTATACGGCTATTGTGTCATCTGCCTGCTCTGCCTATCCAGCTTTACCGACCAATCAAATTTGCCAACTTGACCTAGGGCAAACGGGAATATCAAGTGCTTCAAGCGCTGATTACACGGTAGCTGACGCTGCAAACTGGGCCGTCAAAGGTGTGGACTATATGTTAGTTGGGGCAAGCCTATCTCCCAACATCTCAGTCGTTCAAGTCCCTGGCCTGAACGTCTATCTCGGTATCCGCCCCGCAGGCAGTACCGCTCCCTTCTATACCTTCAATGGGCTAAGTTCCAGCATTGCTCCCGTGTCTCCGGGTAGCCCGGCAGAAGTGCAGTTGACCTATCAGAACACGGCGGACTCTGACTACTTTGCGGGTTCTGAGATCTATCTCCCCATCCCCAAGGTGGGAACCAACTATGATCACTACTTCAACAACGCCGATATCTCTAATCCCGATGGAGTCGAGGCGCTCCAGCTTCAGAACAAGGCGCCCCAGTGGACGGGGATACTGACCCAGTTCGTCTCGCTCCCTAATTTCACGACCTTTTATGGTGTGGACACCTCGGGGGCGACGAACTATACAGGCGCGGCGATCTCCGCGACCTGGAAGCCGGTGGGGATGACCTTTTATACCGCGGCGCAGGTGACCGCGCTGGGTATCGATCTCGCAAATGTCACGATGCTCAAGTTCGTGGCCAATGTCAATATCCCGGGTGCCGTCGGGGCGACAGCTTCGACGACCTTCAACATGGATGTTGACTCCTCTGCTGGCGTTGGCCAGATCGATTACTGGCGCAGCTATCAGAAAGGCTGGACTGACGCGAGTGGCAATGGGTCCTGGGTCTATGGATCGGTGCTTGCGGCGGAGCCCGCGCGCACGGTTCAGGGTATGTTCTTTAATGACAGCCCTGCTAACGGTATGATGACGGCGGGCAAGGCCTTCACGAGCCTGTCCGGCATGGCGGCTACCTTGACCTCGTCTTCTGGGGCGATCACGCCGGTCACATTGCAGGTCAATGCTGATGGGAGTTTCAAGGCGCTTGACAGCGCGGGCAAGCCGGTTATGCTCATCAGCGGAACCTATAGCTTGGCCATTACGAACGCCAATAACACTTTAGGTTCGGGGACGGCGCTGGGATTCAGCCCGGTGACGGTCGGGACGAGTTCTGCTTCGACGAGCGCCTACACGATGAACATCCCTCAGACAGGTATTGCTGCAGATCAGTCGACCGCGACCTATAACTTCACGGTGGCCACCGGCGACAGCGTTTCTCCGCTGCTGGTGGGCATCGGGCTGAGCTCGCCGGTCAAGGTCACCTTTACCGACGGCACGGGGACTTCCAAGTTCCCGGGCAGTAATGAGACGGTCTTCTCTGGCCAGCCTTTGACCAGTGTGCCAACGGTTACGGCAAGCCAGATCGACACGGGCTATGATCCCACGACCGTGATGTGGGTACCGAATGTCGACGTGAAGCTAAACGACGGGACTGTGATCCCGGCTGGGACGTTGATGACGCCTGCGCAGGTCGCAAAGATCGTGCCACTGACCGATATCACGTTGATGGCCGAGGCCGATCCGATCATTTATACCATCACCTATACCCTGAACGGCGGGACGTTGGGCTCGTATACCAACCCCTCGACCTACACCATCGAGACGCCCACCTTCAGCCTGCACGATCCGACCAAGACTGGCTATACCTTCGATGGCTGGACGGGGTCCAACGGCTCCACGCCGCAGACGCCGGTGACCATCCCTCTGGGTAGCACGGGCAACAAGAACTATGTGGCGAACTTCACTGCCAATACCTATACGGTGCACTATGACCCCAACACAGTCGATACCACCGGCGCTACCTTGGTCAACACACCTACGGGTAGCACAGCGAATTCCACGCACACCTATGACGTAGCCAAGAACCTGACCACCAACGGCTTTAGCGTATCAGGGTATACCTTCAGTGGCTGGAACAGCAAAGCTGATGGGACCGGTACGACCTATGCTGATGCACAGTCGGTGGTAAACCTCACTGATGTCAATGGTGCA
>WQYT01000089.1 GCA_009781115.1 Coriobacteriia bacterium | reverse complement strand
CGGTGTTCGGGCCGGTCTACGCCTACAATCCGCCGGGTACCTCCAACACGCTGCTCTACGCGGCGCCGGGCGGGAGTCTGGAGCGGCTGGACTCCAGCCTGCAGGCTTGTGACGCGGTGGCGGTCGATGCTGCGCAGGCAGACGGGCGCGTGTGCCCGGGTAGCCTGGTCGCGAGCACCGCCCTGATGCGACAGTGCATTCAGGGAGTGGCCACGGGAGCGGCTCGGATCCGCTCCACCGCGCGGGTGCTGACCGACGATCGCGCACCGACCGAGATGCTTGCCAATGAGGCGCTCAACAACATGATCGCCGAGCAGCGTACGGGGATCCAGAAGCAGGTCAACGCCGAAGGCGGCGGCCTGCGCGGCTGGTGGCGCTACCTGCAGACCCTGCTGAAGAACTGAAACAAGGCGCCAGATGACCGGTGACAGACACCCCAGGGGCATCTGTCACCCTGGCGCCAAGAGCCCCTCGTGCTGACAAAATTACCCCTGGGGTAATTTTGTCAGGGGTAATTCTGTCAGCAGAGCCAGCAGCTTGATTTTTCGCATTCGCATGCTCTATATTTTGAGAGGGCTATACTTAACAAATAGGAACTGTCAGAAAAGTCAGAAAAGTCTCAGGGGACTTTAAGCGGGGCAGAGACTGGGAGTTGGGAGAGTAATGAAGAGGCTATCCATAAGTACCCCCGGATTTATGAAAAAGCAACTCAGTTTCATAGCGCCGTTGCTCATCATGGTGCTGTTGGGCATCGTGCTGCTCTTTTTGTTCCTCAGCGGCGGTGGCCCCGGTGCGCGCAAAGACCCGCTCTACACTGACCTGACGGCCTCCCCGGTCTATGCAAAGATCGGGTTTCAGCCTGAATACGCGCAGATAACCAACCCGCGTTCTGTTGCCTGGGACCTGGTCCGGCCGCCCCAGAGCGGGCCGATCATCATGTCAGACCTGCCCCGACCCGCGGGCTATGCGCGCTACGGCCAGTTTTCTCCCGCAAAGCAGGAAGTCAGGGACTTCACGATTCTGCTGCCCTTTACGCTTGAGGCGAAGCAACTGGACCACTCCAATGGAATCAGCCCCACCTATCCCATCCTGTATTTTGCCAGCATCGGCGAGAACTGGGAGGTTTTTGTCAACGGGCACTCGGTCGCGCGGCAGATATTTTTGGATAAGACCGGCGCGATATCAGAGTTCAGAAACGTGCGCGGCGTATCGATACCGGTCGAAAAAGAGTACCTGCGCGAGGGGAGCAACGTCCTGGTCATCCATATCCTGGGCGCTTACTCCAGCAAGTGGACCGGGCTTCGCTACGAGTCGCCGTATTACCTGAGCAACAGCCCCTCCACGTTCAGCAATTTCACGGGCATATCCAACATGCTGCTCTGCGCCATCTTCATGTGCATCGGGCTGTTTCATCTGCTGACCTATGCCTTTCGCAAGACGGATCGCTACAATTTGCTGTTCGTGGGGTTTACGGTGGTCGCGTCGCTGTACTTCTTCCTTGAGACGCAGGCCCTCTACGCCATCTTGCCCAACACTGAATACGGCCAGCGCCTGGACTATGCGCTGATGTATCTCCTCGTATTTTTGGGAGTGGCGTTTCTTGAGACCATAAACAGCGGGAAAATCACCCGGGTAACGACTGCTTTTGGGATTTTTGGCGCGGCGCTGGCGGTAGGGCAGTGGTTTTTCCCCATTTGGTTTGCCTATGGACTGGTGAGCGTCTGGCGCTACACCACCATCTTTTATGCGGCCTATGCCATCATCTTTGATGTGCTCTGGCAAATATATAAAAGCGCCGTCACTTTAAATGAGAGTAAAACCCCCAGGCTCGGACTATGGCAGGGGATCTGTTGCTACCTGTTCAAAACTGAATTTGGGAGCATCTATATCATGCTCATGATAGTTGGGCTGACGGTGATTATCGACATCGTAAACATCGCGGTATTCAACCTGAATTTCCCCCTTAAAGACTACAGCTTGCTGGGCTTTACCATGGGCATGGCCTTCATCCTGGCGCGCAAGCACTCCGCCGGCTACGAGATGACCGTGCTGAAAAGCTTTGTGTCGCAGGATCAGGAGCTGGCGCGCTCCGAGCTGACAACAGACGAGATGAACGTGGCGATGCAGCTGATCGAGGGCGAGAGCCGTCGCGACATCGCCCGCAAGCTCCACCTCTCAGCCACTACCGTCAGCCAAAGCATTGACGCGATCCGTGAAAAGGTGATCAATAAGAGTGACGCAGATCCGGTCGTTGCCTTTGCCTCGCAGCACTACCGCCTGACCCGCAGAGAGGTTGATGTGATGAGGTGCCTGCGCCGCAGCATGACCAACAGCGAGATCGCCGCCGAGCTGTTCCTGTCAGAAGAAACAGTCAAAAGCCACCTGCACAACCTGATGAAAAAGCTACCAGTAAAAACCCGCCAGGATATAGCCACCTGGACCGCGGAAGACAAAGACACCGAATAAACTACCCCGTAGCAGAGACTGCGGGGTATCACTCAGGCAGACCTGGATTCTGCGACTACGCGCAGAATGACAATTAACGCAGCAGAGCTGCGGGGTATTAGACCCTACGAAGAATAAAAGTTCGCTCTGAATTGTACAACTGGTCGACTCCCCTTAGCTCGCAGCTGTGTTTTCTGTCAGAACTATTCCGTACAATAATTCTACGGAAACAGAATGGGCAGGAAGGATGCGTATGGAGTCTCACGAAGAGGAAGAAGTGCTGACTGAGGAGTTGCTTAACGAGCTGCTGTTCAGCTCGTCTGCGGGTCACTATATTGATACGCATCAGATGACAGAGCCATCGCTTTCCAGCTACTTAAATGAGCTTCTGCGGAGCAAGG
The DNA here is from genome assembly GCA_009781115.1 of Coriobacteriia bacterium. Lineage (GTDB taxonomy): Bacteria > Actinomycetota > Coriobacteriia > WRKU01 > WQUG01 > WQUG01. The sequence continues at coordinate 3,932 of WQYT01000089.1, read as the reverse complement.
ACCTTAAGAAGAGCGAGGTCATCAAGAAATCCCGGCTTAATGAGACGTTTGCCTACCAGATATTTTCCGGGGATCGTCACGCCAGCCGCAACAAGGTGCTCCAGCTGGCTTTTGCGATGGAGCTGTCTCTGCGCGAGGCGCAGCGGCTCTTAAAGCACGCCGGCGCAAACGAGCTCTACTGCAAAGACCGCCGTGATGCTATTATCATCTATTGCTTGTCTCGGAAGTGCTCGCTCATCAAAGTCGATGCGGAGCTCTATAAGTTTGGCGAAGAAACGATAACAGAGGTGTAAAGGTTAAAGGTCTACGCTTCATGTCTGATGATATCAACAGGCGCCTGCAGGAAGAACTGCATGCGGTCGATCTCGATAATCAGTACTCGGTTGAGGAGGTTCTGCGCGAGAATGAAGCGGGGCGGACAGAGAAGGTCCGTTCTGCTGATGGGACGGTGTTTGTTCGCAAGTATCTGCGGCGTGGATATGCGCAAGCTAACGAATACGCGGTCTTGTTTGGACTGCAGGGCTCAGGCGCGCCCTTCCCCCGGATTATCACTTTGTATGAATTGGCGGACTTTCAGGTGGTCATCATGGAGTATCTGGATGGCCCCACGCTCCAGGAATGCGTTGAGCGTTATCGCCCCTATCTGCCACAGCCAGCTGTGCAGATCACGCTGGGGATTTGCGAGGCGGTCCAAATTCTGCATACCCGGGGATCCAGCCCGATCATCCATCGTGACATCAAACCCGCCAACGTCATCTTGCAGGACGGGCGGGTAAAGCTCATAGATTTTGGTATCGCGCGCACCTGGAAGGCGGGCGAGCAGCATGACACGGAGTATCTGGGGACGCGGGGCTATGCCGCGCCTGAGCAGTTTGGTTACAGCCAGACTGATGTGCGTACCGATATCTACGCCTGTGGCGCTACGCTCTACTTTTTGTTGACAGGCGAGCAGTTTGACGCGCATCGCCGGGAAGCTTTGGAGCATGCGCCAGGCGGCGGCCAGGTGGCTCTGACCCGCGTGCTGCCTGTTGTTCCTTTCGACCTTGCCCGTATCATCTGCCGTTGCACCGAGTTTTCCCCCGATGGGCGCTATCAAAGCGCAGCCGAGCTGATCGCTGCCCTGCAGGACGCCTTGCGAGTGTTGACGCCTGCGCCCGTACCAGCGCCGATGCCGGCGTCGGCGGCGCCTGTGCCTGTGTTAGCGACGCCTGTTCCTGCGGCGCCTCAGACATCAGAGCCTCTGTTGGTAGCTGCTGTAGAATCAGAGGCAGCGAAAGCGCCCCTGTCTACGCCTCAGTCAGCGCTTGCCGGAGAAGGGAAAACAGCGGCTGCGCCTCGAAAACGTTCAAAATGGATCTGGGCAAAAGACATCATTTTCGCGGTTATCTTCTGGCCATTTCTTATCTACGGGTCAATCATACCGTTTACTGATTATTTCTGGATCTATCAGAAGTATGGTCTGTTGCAGTTCATGCTCTATGCTTTTGGTTTTTGGATTATAGTAGAGCTCCTGATATTGCCGTGTTATCTGCTTTTTACCAATCCGTTTGGGGTTCTTGATCATATTCGGTTCTTTGCAAAGAACCGCAAGAGACGAATCGCTTTGATTGCAGCTGCATTTCTTGGTCTGGCATTGATTTGCGCGCTTCCCGCAGCTTCGTTGCAATCTCCGCGTATTCAGGCCGATATCGATGCGCGAGCCACCGGCCAAAGCACACAAAATCACTAACCGTCAAAAATTTAGCTGCCAGCTAATGAATCCGCCTGACCGCGCCAGTAAAGTTTAGATAACAATATCCAAAGCTCATAGAGAAGCCTATGGGAGAAAAGAGGGCAGCTTATGTTTTCAGGTGAAGTTGGCGCAGGTCCGACTGGGGATCCGACGGGGTATCCACCACCGCAGACCAGCCAGGCGCCGGTAATGCCACCGCAGAGTAATGGCGCTCCGACAGCGCCAAACAAACCCAAAAAACCCTTCTACCAGAAGTGGTGGTTCTGGGTAGTTCTTGTAGTGGTTGTAATCATTATTGCCGCCGCAAGTTCAAATGGATCGGGTGGCAGCAGTACGACAAATACCGCCAATACAACAAGTACGAGTTCAAAAACATCAGATTCTTCAGAGTCGGCAACAACAAAGAGCACTAGCTCTTCTTCAGAGCCTGCTAAGAAATTAACCCAGAAAACTTACGACAAGATCAAGTCTGCGACAACAAATATTAATAGCTCGGGAAAACTTACCTATTCGGGCGGAAGTAAGTACTCTGATCTTGTCAAGCAAATTGGAGAGCCCAGTAGCACATCAGAAGTTTCTATTGAAGATATGACTGAGGTAACTGCTATCTGGAGTGATTTGAGCTATTCATTTTCCAGTGGTTCAAAGTTTGTTGTATTAACGGTCTCGTATGATAAAGCCTCTGGCCAAATAATCTCAAAGAGTATGAGTAATTTTTAAGTGAGGGTCAGAAAACTATCAGGCATAAAGGATGAATAGGGTGAGTCTGCTGCTTTTGGTCGGCGGCGACCACCTGTAGTTTGGTGAGTCGCCCCCTGGCACTTCAACCGAAGCATTAGCCGGGCGATTTTCATTGCGTACGCTACCCTACGTAGCAGCAGCGGCACGGTTCTGTTGTGTTCGTTTAAAAACACAAGAGGACCGTGTCCTTGTGTTTAGTTGATTCCGGCGGGGTCCATACCCCGCAGCTCTGTCGCGTTGCAGGCGGCGAAGCGAAGCGAGCTGGGGCTGATACCCCGCAGTCTCTGCAGTGGGGAGTGGTTTCATTGTCATTCTGCGCGCAGTCGCAGAATCCAGGTTCTGTCTGTACCCGACCCCCCTGTGTTTCCCAGCTGGATAAGATAGCACCGTAATAGTTAGGTCATATGCGAATTTAACAAATGGTCGCGTTTGTGTTGCATTTGCGGCCAAAATGGTGCATTCTATGTAGTGAGGTGATTAAAGTGGCCAAAACGGCAAATTTGAATATCCGAATTGAACCGGAAGTAAAATCAACTGTTGACGGAATTTTTTCGCATTTTGGGATTTCTGTTGCAGAAGCGGTAAACATTTTTTTACACAAAGTGATAATCGTTGGCGGTATGCCTTTTGATATGACCCTGCCACAATACAATGCAGAAACATTGGCCGCCATGCAGGAAGCGCGAGATATTGCAAGTGGCAAAATCAAAGCAAAGTCTTACTCTTCGGTCAAGGAAATGATTGCGGAACCGGATGGGGACAATCTTGTGCTTACTGCAGCGCGAACCGGCTCTCATTCGGATTTGTTTTAATGAATGATTATTGCACTGATTGGCAGCGTCATTGCAGCGCTATTCAAGCTCGTCGTTTTTCATCCGTCTGCTCTTAGAATACGCAGGCGTTCTTTTTGGCTGAATACTCCACAGAAAGGATTGATCTGCCAAAGATCATAGCCAAATGATGATTCGTCGGCAATTAACTTTTTAAGTTGCTCTTTATCGCTTAGAGCTTTTTCCCATTGATTAAGGTACTCATACATAAGCGATCCAGAAATATGCGCCCGGACTTTTGGCAGGTTTTTACGGGCGACCTCAACGACTAAAGGATAATCTGAATCGGTCTTAGCAAGCATCGCCATTTTGATTTTATGTGAGGTGTTATTAACCATATTCTTATTATATCAACCGTTTAAATCGGGCATGAGATTTACGGCTTAAAGTCTGGAGACTGAGCGGTGGGATGGGGGGGTAAGAGAGAACCAGAAAACATAAGGTATAATGAATGAGTAGGGTGAGCCTGTTGCCTATGGTCGGCGGCGACCACCTAACTGGTAGGAGAGTCGCCCCCTAGCACTTCAACCGAAGCGCTAGCCGGGCGACTTTCATTGCGTACGCACCCTTACGTAACAGCAACGGCACACGATATACTAAAACAATCCAGAGTAAACAACCCAAAAACT
>WQYT01000088.1 GCA_009781115.1 Coriobacteriia bacterium | reverse complement strand
CTATCTCAACAAATTTAAGCCTGCTGTTGGGTATGGTGATGGCGTGGCGGTAAATACCCCGTGGGTCGTTACCGATGCGCCTGGTGGCAATGTGTTTGATATCTACTATCCCAATACGGCGCCGGTGATCAACGTCAAGCGCAACGTCCTCTATGTTCGTCAGCCCGCCAAGTTCACACAGGCAGACATCCTGCGCCTTGCAGGCGTCAGCATCACGGACCCGGAAGAAAGCATTCCGCTCTCAAAGATTTCTGTCTCTGGTTACAACACCATCAAGTGGAACGTAGCCAACTATCCGTCAGGCGACGGCTATCAGGTCCAACTTGAAGTCAGGGATACTCCAGGTCTTCTGTCGCCTCTGGTAACCATTTCGATCTTTGTGCAACCTAAGACTACCAAGTTCAGACCTGCTACTGACGCAGAAATCAAGGAACTTCCCAAAGCGCCTGCAGGCAAGAGGTGGGGCGTTGATGAGGATGGCAACTACATCCTTTATGACCCCCGTAGCGTCGCGCCTAAAACGGTGTTTTCCGGCGTAGAGCTTCCCAAAACAGGGGATAGCGTCATGCTGGCCACGCCGCTTGTCCTGGTTCTGCCTACTTTAGCTTTGCTTGCTCTGCGCCGACGCAGACGGCAAGCGCCTTTACTCGATGATTAGAGGTTGTCCCCCTTTGACCTCTATTCATATTTCTTATGGGGTGGCTTGCACATATCTCCCCCTCTGCGAGCTGCCCTCCCCGGGTGGCGGCTGACCCCCAGCCGCCACCTCCTTCGTGCGCCAAATCGCAACGGGGCGGTCAGGCAAAAGGAAGCGCCTGTGAAATCTCCCTCCCCATGAACGATAATAAGCCAATTTTCCCCAATGCACAAGGGCACGGGGCAGCTTCTGAGGAGGGTGTGACAAGATTTACTATACTTGATCCAAGCAGTGCTGGAGAGTATGACTTCCGTAGAGCGTATGTTGACTGATCTGATGACGACCATTGCAGAAACCATTCAACGACTGAGCTGACAGGATTGTCGCGCTCCGGCTGCGTCTCCGCTCGCAATGACGAGTAATAAAATGTCATTGCGAGGAGTGGCGCGTAAGCGCCAGGACGCGGCAATCCACAAATTTGCGAGCGCTAGCGAGCACTCAAAGCGCGAACGCAAGGTACCCGTTCCTTTGTGTTTATTTGACGTTAACAATGCTACTGCTGGACTAAGGGCAGGAAGATGTCGTCTACGATCTGTTCCAGGTAGGTCTGGCTGGCTGGCTCTCCGCTGATGAGCAGACGGGCGCGCAGCAGCTCGATTGGCACGGCAAGCACGTGGTCTGCTGCGCCGGTCCGCGCCTGGCCGCGTTGGGCGGCGCGCTGGACGATGATCCGCGTGTGGGCGAGGTCGGCCCGCCCCATGTTCTTTTGCAGGTCAAACGATGAGGCGCCGTCGCCCGCCAGTCCGTCACCGATGATGCCGATCATGACGTCGGGACTGATCTCTTCTGAGCGCCTGACATAGTCACGCAGCAGCGCGAGCATGTCGCCGCGCAGGCTGCCCGTGTCTGCGGGCTCGTCGGCAAAGATTGAGCCCTTGGCGCGCAGGACGGAGAGCACCATCTCGATACGGCTGCTCCAGCGCCGATTCAGCACGCTGCGGCTGGTGCCCGCGCGCGCAGCGACCCCCTTGAAGCTGAGCCGCTGGTAGCCGACCTCTGCCAGCTCCTCTGCGGCGGCCGCGATCAGCGCGTCTTCCAGCGCCTCACCGCGCCGCCGCGTCTCGCGAGCGTGCGCCGCCCGGGCCTCATGTGAGGCGCTTACGCGCGCGCTTCTTGCGTGAGCTTGCGCCTTCTGCTGCTCTGCCATTGTCTGGACTCCAATCATGTTGGTGAGACAGGGGGACGCGGTGAGACAGGGGGACGGTTCTTCTGTCTCATTTCATATGAGACAGAAGAACCGTCCCCCTGTCTCACCGCGTCCCCCTGTCTCAGGCCTGCTTCTACCTAAACTCGCTCGAATTATTTATAAGATACATATTGCATCTTAACAAGGAAGGTACTATACTTTCAAATAAGATACATAATGAATCTTAAAGGGAAGCGATAATAATGAGCAATGAAACTACTCAAACAAGCCCGGTTCGGCAGAGTTATATCCCGCTGGCGGTCATCACGTTGGCGCATCTGATGGCGGTGCTTGACAACACGATCATGATCGTGGCTTTGCCGAGCGTTCAAAGGACGCTGGGGGTCTCGGCAGTTGACCGGCAGTGGATCATTACCGCCTACACTTTGGCCTACGCGGGGCTGCTTCTGCTGGGTGGTAAGCTGGCGGACCGCTTTGGCGCCCGTCGCACGCTGATAGTCGGCGCCGTCGGCTTTGCGCTGGCCTCGGCGGCAGGTGGCCTGTCGCAGACGTTCCTGATGCTGGTTGCGGCGCGCGCGGTCGAGGGGGCCTTTGGCGCGGTGCTCACCTCATCGACCAAGACCCTGCTGGCGCTCACCTACACAGAAAAGCAGCAGCGCGCCCGGGCGATGGGCGTCTTTGGGGCAGCGGTGGCGGCAGGCGGCATCTTAGGCATGGTGCTGGGCGGGCTTATCACCTCGGTCATCTCCTGGCGCTGGTGCCTGTTCATCAATCTGCCGGTCGCCGCGCTGGTGATCATCTTAGGGCTGCGCACGCTCATGAAGCTTCCGGTCAAGCGCCAGATTCATATTGACCTCATCAGCGCGGCCGTGTTCTGTGTGGCGATCAGCGCGCTGGTCTACGGGCTGAGCTCTGCGGCAGCAAGCGGTTGGGGCGCACCGATTGTGCTTGGCAGCCTGGCGCTGTGCGCCCTCGCCGTGCTGGTTTTTGGAGTGTTGCAGCAGAGGCTACGCAATCCGCTGCTCCCGCTGCGTCTGCTGCGCGATCGCCAGCGCTCCGGGACACTCTTCGCCTCGATCTTTGACAGCTTTGGCACCTTGGGCGTCATGCTGATCCTGACCTTCCAGCTCCAGAAAGTCCAGGGCTACTCGGCGTTTGCCACGGGCATGACCTTGCTCCCGCTGATGCTTTCCATGTCGTTTCTCTCCGCCGTCATCGCGCCGCGCCTCATGCATAAGGTGGCGCCGGTCTGGCTGGTTGCAGGTGACGTCTTTTTGAGCGGGCTGGGGCTGCTGCCTCTCGCATTCCTGACCGCGGGCCCCTGGTTCTGGCCGCTGGTGATCATCGCTGAGGTCATCGAGGGGATCGGGACGGGCCTGGGCGCGGCGCCCACCATGTCCACGACGCTGCTGGGCGTGGGCGTCGGTGACGTTGGGATCGTCAACGCGGTCACGGGCGCGACCAACCAGATGGGCTCGTCAATTGGCACGGCAACGCTGAACACGATCGCGGTCAGTGTGGTGGGGGTCACCGCAACCGGCGCCGCAATGGCGCACGGCTTCTCGGTCGCCTGCGGCTACGGCGGCGTGCTCCTGCTGCTCGTCAGCGTGGTGGCATTTGCGATAATCGGCGCCCCCCGTCGCCGCGCGCGCTGACTGCGGAGGGAGTGCCGGGTAACACAGGGGGTCGGGTACACTGTGTTTGCTGCTCCGAACAGGTAAGACAGGGGGACGGTTCTTGTGTCTCATGCGACACAAGAACCGTCCCCCTGTCTCATTGCTCTTGGGCGTCAGCGTCATCGCGTTTGTAGTCTTTTGAGGTCTATTGTGGTAAATTAGTCAATAGAGAGGAGCAAAAAATGGCTACGGAAACTACTTCTTTGAATACAAAAATGGATGCTTCAGAAAAGCGGCTGTTTACTGAAACAGCGGAAAGTCTGGGGCTTTCCCCGTCGGGCGCTATCCGCGTCTTTGTGCGCAAGTTCAACGAGTATGGCGGTTTTCCTTTTCCCGTAAGAAGAAGCTATCCCATGAGCGCTACAGAGCGTGTTGAAATTGCTGCGCTTGATAAGGCCCTTGACGAAGGGACAGCGACTACTTACGGCAGCTTTGCCGAACTACTCGCAGAGGTTGATGACGAGATTCAAAAAGAAACCGTAAGCGGAACTACGGCCCCTCATGCTTAGGCTCGCGCAAACAAACACCTTCAAAAAGCAATTGAAACTTTGCCGACGGCGCGGTTGGGATATGACGGAACTGGACTTCGTTGTAACGATGCTCCAAAAGGAGCAGCCGCTTCCTGAGAAATATCTTGATCACTCGTTAAAGGGCGATCGCATGGGGCAACGCGACTGTCACATCAGGCCAGATTGGGTATTGATTTATCGCATACGCGGTGATGTCATGGTTCTACAGTTGCTGGAAACAGGCAGCCACTCTGATTTAAGCTTATGAAGCAATCTACCAGACTCGCGCGACTCGCAATTTACCCACACATTGATTTGTGCAATTAACGCCTAAAGCTAAACTAAACTGGTTGCATTTGGTAAACTAAACTGGTTGCATTTGGTAAACTAAACAGGTTGCATTTGGTAAACTGGTAACGTAAGTTAATAACTGCTTGAAAGGGAATCACCCTAATGTCACTTACTGAAAAGGGATATCAGGAGCGCATTGTCGACAAAGAAATAGACCTCCTGTTGGGTTTATTCGGGGCGCTTGTTATCGAAGGCCCAAAATGGTGCGGAAAGACCTGGACGGTTCTTAACCATGCAGAGAGTATCACGTATCTCATGGATCCAAAGAACGATTACGCGAACCGAGAGATGGCTCGTGTTAATCCTGCCTCTGTGCTGGAGGGTTTGCATCCGCATGCTATCGATGAATGGCAGGAAGTGGTAGGTATATGGGATGCGGTGCGTTTCGAGGTCGATCGATCAAAGGAGAGAGGCAAGTTTCTGTTGACGGGCTCGACAAAACCACTCATGAAGAAACCTCTGCATAGCGGGATCGGTCGTATTGGCAGAGTTGCTATGCGACCTATGACGCTTTTCGAGTCGAGAGACTCAAGCGGGAGGATCTCACTGAAACAGATCTTTGAAAACGAGGATTTTGGCGCCTATGCTGCACTCACAGATCTTGAACACCTGGCATATCTGTCAACCCGGGGCGGATGGCCGGAGAACAGAGAAACGCCCATTGACCAGAGCCATCGACTCCCACAGAACTACCTGAACGAACTGGCCCACTCGGAGATATCAGAACTGGATGATGAGATCAATCGAGACCCTCAGAAGGTCACAGCGCTATTACAGGCGCTTGCGCGGAACACCGCTTCAACGGTGAGCAACGCAACGCTTCAACGTGATGCCAGCAACGCCGACAATTCCCTATCAAAGCCGACGGCTACGAATTATCTGGCGGCGTTGCGTCGCCTGTACGCGCTTGAAGAGATTTCAGCGTGGAAGCCCGCATTGCGTTCTAAGGTGCGTGTTCAGGCAGCACCGAAACGAATGCTGGTCGACCCTTCGCTTGCCGTGGCCGGTTTGGGCGCAAAGCCACAACAACTGATGCGCGATATGCCGACGTTCGGTCATATCTTTGAGAGCCTCTGCTTGCGCGATCTTCAGGTTTATGCCAGGGCGATTGAGGGTAAACTCTTCCATTATCGTGATAGCACTGGCCTGGAGGTCGATGCGATCATTGAGTTGGGAATGGCTGTCTATGGTGCTTTCGAAGTCAAGCTTAATATGACACGCACTGATGAGGCAGTAGCGTCGCTCATGCGTTTCAAGCGCAAGATGGAGCAGGGTGGCTATTCTCCGCCAGCGTGTATGGCAGTGATCACCGGCGGCGGAGTGGTGCAAAAACGACCCGATGGCATTTACGTAGTGCCGATCACCGAGCTAAAGCCCTGATCAGCGCAACAGCACAGGGGGTCGGTTCGGTAAGACAGGGGGACGGTTCTCTTGTCTCATTTCATATGAGACAAGAGAACCGTCCCCCTGTCTTACCCAGCGTGCCGCCGCCAGCGGACTTTCTTTTGTGCGGACTGCTGCTCTCTGCTACACTGGCATGTCTATAAGCTCTGCTGCAAGCATCTTAAGAGAAAGGTACCACGATGACAGAATCCACTCAATCTGGCACGCACATCGGCCACAAGATCACTGCCCTGCGCGAAGCCCACGACCTCAGTATCGAGGAGCTTGCGCAGCGCGTAGGTTACAACGCAGATGACCTCAAGAGCATCGAGGACTCGCCAACAGCCAGCGGCCTGGCCCCCCTCATCAAGATCACGAGCGCGCTCGGGGTGCGCCTCGGCACGCTGCTCGACGACGACAATGGCATCGGTCCCGTGCTGACGCGCGCGGGTGCGGCGGAAAGCGCGGGCGCGCGCCGCAGCCTTGAGACGGGCACGTCAGACGCTCCGCTCGACTTCTTCAGCTTGGCGCAGGGCAAGGTCTCACGCCACATGGATCCCTTCATTATCAACATCGCGCCGGGTACCGCAGAAGACATCAGCTCGCATGAAGGCGAGGAGTTCATCTACGTGCTTGAAGGCGCCGTTGAGATCGTCTACGGCAAGGACACTTTCACGCTGAAACCCGGCGACAGCATCTACTACGACAGCATCGTGCCGCATCAGGTGCGCGACGGCCAAGACGCCACGTCAACGATCCTGGCCTGCGTCTACACGCCGGCATAGGCACAAGGAGGCGACCACGATCATGACCCAGATGACAGAATTACCCCAGGGGTAATTCTGTCAGGGGAATTCTGTCACGAGAGGAAACGAAGAGCTATGACCCAGATTACCGACCCCGAACTGCGCCCCGCGGTACGCGAGGCCATCAATAAGCGCTACGACGGCCCCTTCACCGACCTGACCATCGGCGCGTTCTTCGAACGTCAAGTGGCGGCGCACCCCGACCGTGACTGGCTGGTCATGCCGGACCGCGGCCTGCGCTGGAGCTACGCCGAGTTCAACGATCGCGCCTGCGACCTGGCGCGCGGCCTCATGTCGATCGGCATCGGCCACGGCGACCACGTGGGCATCTGGGCGCGCAACGTGCCCGACTGGCTGACCTTCATGTTCGCGACGGCAAAGATCGGCGCGGTGCT
>WQYT01000087.1 GCA_009781115.1 Coriobacteriia bacterium | reverse complement strand
TAGAGCATTTCTTACCTATAAGTAAGAAAAGAAGTCTGCTCATATAGATCTGTTCGGTATTCCAGAATATGTTATACTATGTTATAACATGACGTAAGGAGTCCGTATGCCGCAGATGTCGTTATATTTTGATGCAGCGCTTGCAAAGCAAGTGACTGAGCACGCCAAGAAAGAGCAGAAGCCCGTGTCACGCTATGTCGCTGATGTGCTGCGTGAGCGCATCAATGATGAATGGTCGCCGGAGTTCCTGGCCTGTTTTGGGGCACTAAAACACAGCAAGCTTGTGAGGCCGGATCAAGGCGATTTTGCTGATGATGCACCGCGCGCGACTCTAAATTTCTAATGTACGCGCTTGATACTAACATATGCATTTATTACCTGAATGGAGATTATCCACGGGTGAAAGATCACTTGCAACAACTTCGGCCTTCAGAAATACGGATCCCTGCGCTCGTACTGGCGGAGCTTATGGTGGGTGGAGAAAGAAATCCTTGTCGCGAAGACGCAGTCAGAGAAGTGAATGCCTTCGCCTGCCAGTTTGAGGTGGTCGACTTTGGCAAGGAGTGCGCGGCTGCCTACGCTAAGATCAAGGCAGACCTGATGCAGCGCTCGTTGAAGATGGGCCCGAACGACCTGATGATCGCGGCGTCAGCGCTTGCTATAGGCGCCACGCTGGTCACAAACAACACGAAGGATTTCGCACGCGTCGAGGGGCTTGCCCTGGAGAACTGGACGGTGTAGCAGGGATTTCTGGCGGAGGCGCCCTACCTCCACATTCCGGATATGCTAGACTATCTTTCGCGTGTTGTTGGGGTATCGTCTAATGGCAGGACACTGGTTTTTGGTGCCAGGCGTCCAGGTTCGAATCCTGGTACCCCAGCCAAAAGGAAAAATAATTTTACATAAAACGATCTTGTCGGTTCTGCCACTTGTTGCTTCAGTGGAGAGGGCTTTGGCGCCTCTGTCCCCATGCTAGAATGAGAATACAGAGTGGCTATCTAAGGAGGATTCGTGTCAAACCTCGCACTTATTATGGCGGCAGGCCAGGGGACTCGCATGAAGTCTGAGACTCCAAAAGTACTGCATAAGATTCTTGACGTGCCTCTGGTGCGCTATGTAATCTCTGCCGCGCAGGCGGCGGGTTGCGAGCGTACCTTGGTGGTCACTGGCCATCAGCGTGAAGCCGTCGAGGCCACTCTCCCGGACAGCGTAGAGATCGTGCACCAGCCGGAGCGCATTGGTACGGCCAACACCGTGCTGGTTGCCGAGGAGGCCCTGCGCGGCGCAGAGGGCAAGCTGGTGGTGCTCTCCGGCGATGTGCCGCTCTTGCGGCCAGAGACCATTACCGCGCTCATGGAGGCCTGCAACGGCGTTGCGACCTGCGTGCTGACGGCCCACGTTGACGACCCCACCGGCTACGGGCGCATTCTGCGCAACGAATACGGCGCGATCAGCGGCATCGTCGAAGAAAAAGACGCGACCGATGAGCAGCGTCTGATCACCGAGATCAACACCGGCATCTACTGCTTCGAGCTTGAGGGCCTGTTTGACAGACTGCGCAAGATCGGAAACGATAACGTCCAGCAGGAGTACTACCTGACTGACATCGTGCAGGTCTGCCTGGATGAGGAGGCCTCGGTCGGCAGCATCACGGTCAGCGACGCGAGCGAGACGCTGGGCGTGAACTCGCGGGTGCAGCTGGCTGCTGCCACCAGCGTCATGCAGCGTCGCATCAACGAGGCCTGGATGATGGCCGGTGTCACGATGACGGCGCCGGACCTCTGCTGGATTGCTCCCGATGTGACCCTTGAGCCGGATACCATGCTGCTGCCGATGACCTTTCTCTCCGGCGCGACAACGATCGCGTCCGGCAGTGTCATCGGCCCGGATACGCGCATCGTTGACTCAAGCATTGGCGCAGACAGCCTGGTCGATTCTTCGATCGTGCTGAGCTCGCAGGTGGGCCCGCATGCCAACCTGGGGCCGCGCGCGTACCTGCGCCCGGGCTGCGTGCTTGACAGCAACGTGAAGATTGGCACCAGCGTCGAGCTGAAGGGCACTCACGTGGGCGAGGGGAGCAAAATCCCTCACCTGAGCTACATCGGTGACGCGGAGGTCGGCGCGGGTGTCAACATTGGCGCCGCATCGGTCACCTGCAATTATGACGGGGAGAAGAAGAGCCGCACGGTGATTGGCGATGGCGCCTTCATTGGCTCTGACACGATGCTCGTCGCGCCGGTCACGGTTGGCGCGCATTCTGTGGTGGGCGCTGCCAGCGCTATTACCAAGGACGTCCCGGAGGGCGCTCTTGCCGTTGAGAGAAATGACCAGACCATTGTTGAGGGGTGGGTGGAGCGTCATCGTGGTGACTCTGCCAGAAAGGAAGCGCGCTGATGTCACGACGTATGCTGCTGTTTGCAGGAAGCTCTAATCCCGAGTTGGCGGGACAGGTTTCAAAGTATCTGGAGGTGCCGCTTGGCGACATCAAGATCCAGCGTTTTGCTAATGGAGAGATCTACGTACGCTTTCTGGAGAGCGTGCGGGGCGCCGACGTGTTTCTGATCCAAAGCACGTGCGCGCCGGTCAACGAGACGCTTATGGAGCTGCTCATCATGATCGACGCGGCCAAGCGCGCCTCTGCCGCGCATATCTGCGTGGTCATCCCGCACTACGGCTATGCGCGCCAGGACAAGAAGAGCGCCGCGCGCGAGCCAATCACGGCGCGCCTGGTGGCCGACCTGCTGGAGGTGGCGGGCGCCGACCGCATCATCACGATGGACCTGCACCAGGGCCAGATTCAGGGCTTCTTTGGCATCCCGGTCAACCACCTGACGGCGCTGGGCGTGCTGGCGGAGCACTTTGACGGGCTGGGGCTCAGCGATGTCTGCGTGGTCAGCCCTGACGTGGGGCGCGCGAAGGTCTGCAAGCGGCTGGCCGACATGCTTGACGCGCCGCTCGCAATCATGCACAAGGGACGCCCGGAACATAACGTGGCAGAGATCACCAGCGTGGTGGGAAATGTCAGGGGCAAGAACTGTATTGTGACCGACGACATGATCGATACCGCCGGCTCGATCACCGTAGGCGCAAAGGCGCTGCTTGCGCAGGGCGCCAAGGCGGTGTGGGTCGGCGCGACTCACGGCATCTTTTCGCCGCCGGCCTATGAGCGCATCAAGGAGAGCCCGATCGAGGAGCTGGTGGTCACCAACACGATCCCGGTGCCAGAGGAGTATCAGGACGGCAAGATCAAGGTGCTCTCGGTCGCGCCGATGTTTGGCATGGCGATCAAGAACGTGTATAACGATGCGAGCGTATCGGACCTGTTCGATCCCGACTTCCAGTTTTAGTAGATGGCTTTATTCCGGAAGAAGGAGCAGCAGGCGGTTGAGTGGCTGGTTGTGGGGTTGGGCAATCCTGGGGCGGAGTATGTGCAGACGCGGCATAATCAGGGGTTTTGGGTTGCTGAGGTTCTTGCGGACCGCCTGAAGGCCAACTATTGGAGGCTTGAGCATAAGGCGTTGACCGCGCGGGTCAATCCGCAGGTGGCTACCGGGGAGGCGGCGCTGCTCCTCGCCAAGCCGCAGACCTTTATGAACAACAGCGGGCATGCGGTGGGGGCGCTTGTGCAGGCTACGGGGCTTGCGCCCAGTGAGCGCCTGATTGTCATTCATGATGAGCTTGATGTGCCCGCTGGCGAGATCCGCATCAAGCGGGGCGGAGGGCACGCAGGGCACAACGGCTTGCGCTCGATCATCGACGTGCTGGGTACGCAGGATTTCATCCGCGTGCGTGTGGGAATCGGGCGTCCACCGGGACGTATGGACAGCGCCGACTACGTGCTGGCGGCCCTGCGTCCGGCCCAGCTTGAAGAGGCGCGGGTTACCGCGGCGTGCGCGGCAGACGCAACGCTGGCTGTGGTGTGCAACGGACTGCTGGCGGCACAGAACTTTTATCACCGGGGTCCCGGGGACCGGGACCGGGACCGGGCGACCAGTTAATTTTGACTCCAGGGAGGCGAATTGTGTTGAACCTACGTAAGCTCTTTTCATGGTGGACTTTTGTGGTTCCCGGTATCGCCGTGGTGGCGCTCGGGGCCAGTTGGGGCCGACAGGTCTCATCTGTCTGGATGGTGATTCTGGCGCTGGTGCTGGTCGGGGCGGTGCTGGCCGCAGTGCATCACGCAGAAACGATCGCTCATCACGTGGGCGAGCCCTTTGGCTCGCTGCTTCTGGCGGTCGCGGTCACCGTCATCGAAGTCAGCCTCATCCTGATGCTGATGATGGGCAGCGGCGGCAACACGCAGACCCTGGCGCGCGATTCGATCTTTGCGGTGACCATGATGACGATAAACGGCATCGTCGGGCTGTGTTTGCTTGCCAGTGCGCGCCGCGACCACCTGGCGCGCTTCAACGCGGAAGGCGCGGGCTCGGCGCTGGGGGCGGTGATCCTGCTGGCAGGGCTGACGCTGATACTGCCGCGCTTTACCACCAGCGCCCCCGGGATGGCGTTTACTTCTGTGCAACTGGTGTCCATTGGCATCTTGTCGCTTGTGGTCTACGGCCTGTTTGTTTACACGCAGACGATCCGGCATCGCGACGTGTTTCTGCCGCCAGACCGCTCCGGCGCCCACCCAGACTGCGAATGCCAGCAAGGAGAGGGCACTGGCATATCCCCCGTGGCGTCAGCCGACAACGCTGCCGATGAAGAATACGACGAGTCGCAGGCCCCCCACAAGGTGAGCCCGCGTGTGCTGGTCGCCAGCCTGGGCTTTTTGCTGATAGCGCTTGTTGATGTCGTCGGCCTGGCAAAAGTGGAGAGCCCTGGCATCGAGTCTCTGGTCGCGCACTTTGGCTTTCCGCCCGCGCTGGTCGGTGTCCTGATCGCGCTGATCATCCTGCTGCCAGAGACCATCGCGGCGCTTAAGGCCGCCAACCGCAGCCACATGCAGACCTCGCTGAACCTGGCCTACGGCTCAGCCATGGCCTCGATCGGGCTGACGATCCCGGTGCTTGCCCTTGCCTCTTTCTGGCTGCCGGGCCATCTGCTCCTGGGTCTTGACGCCGTCCACATCGCGCTCTTCGCGATCTCTGCGGTGGTCTCGATACTGACGATCGTGCGCGGTCGCGCCAACGTGCTGCAAGGCGGCCTGCACCTGGTGTTGTTCGTGGCGTTCCTGCTTTTGACGATCCTGCCGTAAGCGCGCCATGAGAGGGTTTTTTGCACATCACCGGTTGCTGCGCCGCGGTCTTATTCTGGCGGCGATCTTTGTTGTGTCTCTGGGGCTGGCGGTAGGCTCCCTGACGGCAGTCAGGTCCCTGCCGGGGCGCCAAGGCCTCACGGTGCGGGTCAAAGACGCCTCCCAGCTCCTGATGGGCGAACGTCCCTATGACAGCCCGCTCTCGCGTACCCTGCGCCTGCCGTTTACCAACTATCCCTGGTCGCGCGACAACGGCACTGACGCGACCATGCTCTCGGTCATGCTGCCGCAGGCGGGGCGTGCCTCAGCCTTGCATGAAGTTGCAGACGACCCGTGGGCGCAGCTTACTCAGCCCTATAAGCCGCAGAGCTACCCCCAGCAGGCAATCCCGTCGCTGGCAGCGCGCCTGACAGGCGGCCCTGCCGTCCAGACGACCAGCTACGCGCGCTACTGGCACGGCTATCAGCTCATCACGCAACCCCTCCTGCGCGTGATGAGCTACGCGCAGACCCGCATCCTCAACGCCGTGCTTCTTGCGTTGTGTCTGATCGCGACTCTGATCGTTATCGCGCGCTATGTCTCGCGCAGCGTGGCGGCGGCGTTTTGCGTGATCCTCCTGCTGGCCGGCGCCTACATTGTGCCCCTCAGCTGGCAGTTTGTTGCGGTGGCCTATATCGCCCTGGCCGGCATGGTCGCGGCGGTGCTACTGGGGCGCAAAGGGGAGTGGCGGCGCTTCGATCTGGAGCTGTTCTTCATCTTAGGCATCGCGACGGTGTTCTTCGACTTTCTCACGATCCCGCTGATCACCCTGGGCCTGCCGCTGCTGATGGCCCTTGCGCTGAGGTGGCGCGATGGCGCTCGGCGCCACGCGACCTTTGGGAGGGATTCCCGCTGGGAGGTACTGCGGGCGAGTGTGGCCTGGGTGAGCGGTTACGCCCTGTTCTGGGTCACGAAGTGGGTCGCGTCCTCCTTGCTGTTGAAGCAGAACGTGGTCAAGGACGCCGTTCAGCAGATATTCCTGCGCGGGGGCGCGCACAGCGGGTCCGCAAGCTCGCTTTCCGGCGGCGGCGCGCGCGCTTCTGGTGCGTTGGGGAGTCTGCTGGCTGCGGTTGGCACGAGGTTCGAGGGTTTCTTCAAGAATCTTGCGGCGCTCGTTCCCGGGCCTGCTACGACGTCTGCGCTGGTACTGCGCGGGGTCATTGCTGTCGCGCTGATTGCTGGCGCGTTTGCCCTGTGGCTGGCGCTCAGGGCTCGGCGTCGGCGCAAAGGGGTCGAGCTTTGCCCCGTGCGTCAGGCTTCAAGCTTCCTGCTGGTCGCGGCGTTTCCGTCCGTGTGGTACTTCGTACTGGCCAATCACAGCGTCCAGAACTACTACTTCACCTACCGCCTGCTGGCAGTCAGCTTGTTCGCGGTCGCCCTGTTCTTCATCGCCACCCTGACCCCCGAGGACAAACCAGGGCTTGGCAACGAGCCCCAACTCATGTGTAGCGCGCGGGGACCCAGTGCGGAGCGCCCGGAAAACGAGCCAGTGGCTCGTTTTCAGCGGAGCAGAGCGCTAGCCCCGCGCCCTGCCCGGAGTGGCAATAAACTACAGAAAACAGAGCGCCCCCGGGCGTTCTGTTTTTAAAAAGAATCGCGCCGCTGGCGCTCGTGACAAACCCCCAGGGGTTTGTCACCATCTATCCTGCAACACCGCGGAGAAAGCGGTAGGGCGATTTTGATTTGGGGCCCCAGGTCGGCCTACGGCTTCCCGAGTCGCTCGCTAAAATTAACGTTCCGTCAATTTTCAAGACGCTCGCTTTGT
>WQYT01000086.1 GCA_009781115.1 Coriobacteriia bacterium | reverse complement strand
GCTAAGTTTAGTAAACGTGACGTGTTGTTCTTTGAGGGAGATTTTGCCGACTTGGTAACCAAACTCTGGCGCCTCTTTCTTGTAGTTCAAAAACGAGTGGTCGATTTCAAAACCCAGGATGTCTTTAATCTCTGCAAATGTCAGCTGGAACGTGGCGCGCCCGTCGGCCCGCAGGTACGTCCACAGTGGATCGTATTTACTCATTGCTCTCCCTCCTCTTTTGTGAGGATCGATTTTCTGTAGCAGGTGATGTCTGCGATCAAGTCATAGTCGATCGGGTTGTCATAAGGAAACTGAATCGCGCCCTTGGTGGTGGCAAGCGCAGCAAGTCGATCCTTAAACGGCGTCAGTTGGCTTACTGCGCCCGGATAGATGCCGAGGTGATTTTTAAACGCCGCAAAATGTATCAGATTTGCGCCCTGCCAAAAGGTGGGCATCCCCCAGGCGATCTTCTCGACCGCATCGGGCGCCGCACCGCGTATTGTCGCGCGCACCTTCATCAGCAGGGGCTGCACCTCTTCTGGCTGCGCGCTGATGTATTCATCGATGCTGCGCGGCGTCTCGTCGCTCATGTTCAGCGCCCTCCTTCCCGGTACTATGATACGACTCAGAGTGGCTTGCATTCATCACCGAAGCCATCACCCTGCTGTCTGGTGATGTGATGACCACCGGCACCCCCGCAGGCATTGGCCCCATGGCAAACGATGGCGTTGTCGAAATCGAGATCGAGGGCCTGGGCTTGCGGAGCAATCCCGTATGCTGGGAAATCGCAGGGTAACAGACGCTATTTTTGCTGACGATCGGCCATTGCCTGGTTGAGTAGAGTTGTATTGATGTGAGTAATTTCAATGAGATATTTCTTGCAATCACGACTTAAAAGGATGACCACCATTGAGGCGACCTGAATTATCGCCAAGGCCAAAGAAAGAATCAGGTAAAATCGTATAAATAGAGTGCCGGTTGAAAATGCTGAGAAGATGCTCCCCAAAAATAAGCTTGCCAGTGACCAAACCCCACCTACAATAACAAGATAAACCGCTCCCATAATCCCTTGTTTATAGATACTGAGCAAGACTACCCCAATTATCACAAACGCGATATAGCTAAAGATAAGCGAACTGAATGGCAGGCCCCTCACAGACACATAAACGGTCTCAATTATTACTGAGATAAGTCTCGCAGCAAATAAGGTAACGCACATCATAAAGGTAAGGCTTTTGCCATGAGCAAGAGCAGGATCAACCATCATTTTTTCTTCCATGATCGTATCCCTCTGCGACATCATGTTGTTTGCCATGCGTGCCTCCTTCTTGTGTCCTGCGGGTCGTCTATCGACTCTTAAAGCATAAACGAAGCGGCGCAGCAGCATATACCACGACGGTGCATGTTTGTGTGTCGTTTTGCCAGCCCGGACAAGGCGCGCCGGGGTCGTCGCGGGGCTGGCGCTTGCTCCGCTGAAAACAGTCCGCTCGTTTTCCAGGCGCTCCGCAACCTACAAAGCGATTGCCAGCCAGAGCATATCCAGCTGGCGCCCGGATGGAAAAGAGCCGCTGTAATTTAAAACCAGAACGCAAACGGGCTGCAAGCAATCAAACACCAGAACGCAAAGAGAGAGCCGCTGGGGGGAACTCCTCAGCGGCTCTCCGGGTTGCTTCGCTATGCTCGCAATGAGACAAGCAAGCGGTTATTACTATCCGATCTCCAGATCCCTCTGCAGGAAGGCATAGACGCCGTAGACCATCAACACGATGCCGATCGCGGTCAGGATTACAAAGGGCCAGACGTGGAGCGGATTGATTGGATACTCAGGGATCCAGCCAAAGGGCGAGATCTTGATGACCCATTTCCAGTGCTTGTTATTGCTCAGGAATACGCGGCCCAGATAGGTCGCGTAAAAGCCCACGCCCAAGTACGACCAGGCGCTGAGCGTGTTGCGGGGCGCCCCGCCAACAAGCATCGCCGTAAAGCCGATCATCGCCCAGATCGCCGGCAGGTAGATCGCGATCATCTTGATATAGAGCCAGAGGTTATGCATTCCTGGCCCGTTGGTCACCACCAGCGCGGTCAACCAAAGCGCTACTGAGGCGATTGCGACCATGACCACACTCGTGATCAGCGCGTAGATGAGGTAGTCCGCAATCACACGCAAGCGCTTGACGGGCGTAGTAAGTATCCAGTCAAGATGCGCGTTGAATTCCTCGCTGTGCATCTTCAGCACGATCAGCATGGACGGCACACAGGCAACCAGCGCAAAGACGACCATCAGCAAGGCGATAAAGACCATCTCTACGGGATAGCCATCGACTGGCTTGAAGAGCCCGCTGAAAAAGGTGCTCGACTTGATGAAGTTGCCAATAACGCCAAGGATCGAGCCATAGGTAGCGCCCACCGCGACCATGACGATCGCCCAGCCAATGAGCTGGTTTTTCATGAGGCGCCAGATCAGACCGAAGTTGCTCCGCAGGTAGGCGGGCGCATGTTCGCTGCCCTGCCGCTCTGGGATCAGGCCCGCGTCAAGATCACGGCGCTGCGCAAGGGCAAACGCAATGACAGCAAAAACTATCGCTGCCAACAGCAGAACTACATAGGGCCAGATCATATTCTTGATAAAGGGCTGTCCTTGTACGCCCAGACCCAGAGGCGAGATATAGGACATGAATTTCAGGCTTGAGCTTGCGATCGTTGCCCCCGATGGACTTACGACCGTGACCGCGAAATCCCCAAAGATGCGGATCACATAAAACACTGCCACGACGATCAGGCCGATCGTGTTCGCCCCGCGTGAGGTTGACGCTATCTGGGCAACGATTGCCGCGATTGCCGCAAAAACCAGTCCGGTCACAAAGAACGCCATACCGTAGTTCACGGCGCCCGCGAAGGTAAACGACGCATCCATCGTATGCAGAAGCGCCAGGGCCACAGTCGTAACGATACTGATCAGCGCGTTGATGACAACAGCGCCAATAAGAGTTGAGCCGAGGTTTGCCAGGCGACCAACCGGAAGCGAGCGCACGATCTCAAGATTGCCTTGCTCCTCTTCTTTGCGGGTCTGGCGCACCACGTAAAAGATGTTCATGATCGCGACCAGCAAAAGCGAAAGGAGCAACATCTCGTTGGTTCCCATAGCGGCATAACTCACGGTTTTCTCGTTCAAAAAGACCGGGCCGAGCATTGCCACCATCGCCGGTATCTGCATGACCGTAATAAATGACCTCAGCGAATCAAGAGTGTTGTAGAGCCCCTTGAGTTCTATGGGGCCGACGAGCGTCAAAATCGTCAGGCACACTAACCAGATGCCCGATTTTGACAGCTCGCGCTTCAGGGCAGAGCCGGTAAGCCGGCCCGCATTCCTGAATATCGAGTTATTCGTGCCTTGAGCCATTACCGGTCACCCGCCTTTTTCTTGGGCATGTATTGGGCAAAGATGCTCTTGTGCAGTTCGTTTTCTTCGTCGCCCTCATCAGAGTGGATCTCGTCACCGTATTGCTTCATGAAGACCTCTTCAAGCGACGGGAGCGCTTCGCCCTTGACTTCCCAGCGCTGGCGCAACTCTTCAAGCGTGCCGTGCTCGACCAGTTTGCCCTTACGGATGATGCCGACGGTGTCGCAGAGGCGTTCGACCTCGGACAGGATATGACTGGAAAGAAAGATCGTCTTGCCTGCCGCTTTGATCTCTGCCACGTAGTTCTGGAAGACTTTCTCCATCAGCGGATCAAGGCCAGAGGTCGGCTCGTCAAAGATGTAGAGATCGGTGTCTGATGCCAGTGCCGCGACCAGCGCGACCTTCTGGCGGTTGCCCTTCGAGTAGCTGCGGCACTTCTTGGTCGGATCCAGCTCGAAGTTCTTCAGGAGCTCTTCGCGACGTGCCTGCGCAGCCGCGTAGGCGGCCCCGCTCCCGTCGCGCAGACGCAGGAAGAAGTCGATCACTTCCCCGCCGCTCATGGTTGGCCACAGATTGACGTCACCGGGCACGTAGGCCACTTGCTCGTGAATACTCACGGCATCTTTCCAGGCGTCCTGGCCAAAGACCGTCGCCGTACCAGAGGTAGCCTTGTAGACGCCCAACAGCGTGCGAATGGTTGTGGTCTTACCAGCGCCATTAGGGCCGATAAAGCCAAAAACCTGCCCCGCCTCGACATTCAGGTCGAGCCCATCAAGCGCTTTCAGCTTACCAAAAGCCTTGACCAGATCGTGTGTTTCGATTACTGTCATCGCTTTATGCTCCTTTACGATAGAAGACCGACCTCAGTTGGTCTAAGAACCTGTAAAAATCTTCCCAGAGGGCCTCACTTTTATCAGCAGCAAGGGTGTGACCCCGAAGATCCCGCATCATGTCGCGCTCATAGCCGTCCAAACAGTACTGCATGAGGCGAATTGCCTGGGGCGGATCAAGCCCCGCCAGAAACAGGCTCGTGTCATTGTTCTGGCGAAAATACGCCTCCGCATCAACACGTATCTGCTCCATCCGTTTTGCAGCCTTGCGCACCGCAGGCTCATTTGATTCGTAGAGAAAGACGCCCCCAAAGAAGTTGAACTCGTGTGGGTGCGTGTGGTACGCATGATATTTGACCTGAGTCGCCTGGCGATACTTTTCTAGAAAATCCCGAAGATCATGATCAAGTTGAGATATGTAGGTGGTTTTTACCAGTTCAAGAGCGGTCGCTACCAACGTCTGGAAAAGTTCTATCTTGCTGCCAAAGTAATTAAAGAGCGTTCCCTTGCTGATGCCGGCCGCAGAAACTATTGCATTAGTCGATGCGCGGTCATACCCATTAGCGCCAAACTCTTCATAGGCCGTATTCAGGATTGCTTGCTGCCGCTTCTCCGGAAGCTCAAGAAACGCCTTGTTCATCCGCGCTGGTTCGCCTTCTTTCTCAGCTGTGACCACCCTGGTCAATCTTGCAACAACGGATAACTTTACACCTCTTGACCACCCCGGTCAAGAGCTTATTTCATTTTGTCATCTGAAGTGTTCTCCCCCTGTCATCCTGCGCGTCAGTCGCAGGATCCAGACTGGATTCTGCGACTTCGCGCAGAATGACAAAAAGGGGGGTATAACTTATCTTACTTGGTGATTTTGTATTCGGCGAAATAAGCCCAGCTGGCGAGCAGGAGCGCCAGGCCGAGGCCCAGGTAGAAAAACGCGATTGACCAGGTCGGCACCAGATGCTCTACGCGCAACGTGATGCCGAGCGCCATCATGAACACCATGATCAGGTAACCGGCCAGCGAATAAACACGCCAGACAGGCACGCGATCTTCCGTGAAGCCGGTAAGACGTTTGGCGTACTTCCTGCCCACGGGACCAAAGATCACATACCGGAAGACCAGAAATACGGGGATAGCAGCCAGATATATCCACCACTGATGGAGCTGCAGGGAGCAACGCAGCCCAATGATCGCAATATTGATACCGGCGATCGCCCACAGCGCACCGCCGACAATAAGAAGAGTTCGTGGTTTAAGCATGTTAGCTATAGTACCAGATGAGAGCCCGCGTCGTATAAAGCCGCACTGTTGCTTACCGGAGGTTGCGTTGGGGTTGCGGCGGACCGCGGGGCTGCCGCTACGCGCCGCAGTAGATCATGATCGCGTCGCGCAGAAACTCCGTGCAACCGGTGGCAAGCTTATTGATCGAGTATTCCCTCTGGTCTGTTTCCAGGAACATAGTATAAACTCTGCCGTTACGTCAAAGTCAAGAGGGATGTTTTCGGGTGGCAACCTGACCCGAAATAAAACGTTCTATTTGACAGCTCAAGGCGCTAACCAGTAGTATAGAAAGTCGCGAAAGCGCATGCGTTGGGGTGTCGTCTAATGGCAGGACAACGGTTTCTGGTGCCGCATGTGGAGGTTCGACTCCTTCCACCCCAGCCAAGCTGTCTACGAGAGCCGACTTGAAGGAGTCGAACCTCGTAGGGCGCAACAGTCCTGAGGACTGTTGCGGGGCGAGCGAAGCGAGGTCTTACAGACGCCGTAGGCGGCTGTTCGACTCCTTCCACCCCAGCCAGTCACGGATGCGACAATCTCAAAATGGCCCGTTCGTCTAGCGGTTGAGGACACCGCCCTCTCAAGGCGGAGGTCACGGGTTCGAATCCCGTACGGGCTACCAAGCATTCTAAAACCCCCGCCAGGGGGTTTTGCATTGGTTTGGGTATAATCGAGTAGTAGAAAACCCTCAGAAGAAAGCGAGAGTCATTCCCTATGCCGCTCACCAGCAGCTCAGGCACGCTTAACGAGAATGTGAAACAACGCTCCGGCACGGTGCGGCGCACGATCCACTTCTATTGGCAGGTCACGAAGGTGCAGTGGCCGATGTTCCTGCTCGCGGTTCTCTCGACGCTCGGCTTCGTGTTCTTCCTCTCCTATGCCAACCCCTGGGTGGTCGCCCGCATCATCGACCGCATCAGTAGCGCCAGTAAAAGCCATGTCGGCCCCTCGCAGGTCATCCCGGTCTTCGGGCCGTATATCCTGCTGCTCATCGCCATCAATGTCATCGGCCAGGCTTCCAGTAAACTCCAGGATTATTCGGTTTGGAAGCTTGAACTCAAGGCGAACTACCTGCTGGCCACGCAGGCATTTGACACGCTCAGCAACCAGAGCATGACCTTCCACCAGAACCAGTTCGGCGGCTCGTTGGTCAGTCAGACTCAGAAATACATCGGCGCCTACGCGACCTTGCTTGAAAGCATCATCTACGCGTGGTTCGCGATCATCGGCAGCGCGGTGTTCACGGTGGTGATGCTCGCACCGGTCGTGCCGAGCTACGTGATCATCCTGCTGTTCCTACTCGCCACCTATATCGCCGCCGCCGCGGTCATGTTCAAGAAGATCCTACCGCTTAACGCCGCCGCCGCGCGCCAGCAGAATCGCCTGTCAGGTGAGCTCTCTGACAGTATCACGAACATCCTGACCGTCAAGACCTACGGACGCGAGGACTACGAGCGCACGATCTTTGACGAGGCCAACGAATCGGTGCTGGGCGCCGATACCAAGCGCATGTGGTCTACGACGGTGCGCAACATCATCACCAGCGGGATCATCGTCGTGATCATGATGGTCGTGGTGATCTTCGTGGCCGGCGGCAACGCCTGGTTCGGCATCAGCGCCGGCGCGCTTGTCATGATGTTCACCTACACCTACCAGCTGACCAACCAGTTCAACCGCATCAGCCAGACGCTCGCGATGACCAACCGCGGCCTGGGCGACGCGCAAGCCATGGTCGAGATCCTT
>WQYT01000085.1 GCA_009781115.1 Coriobacteriia bacterium | reverse complement strand
GACAAAAACCCAACGGCTAATGCTCGAAAGCTTCGGCTTCAGCGAAGATGATCTAAAAGAATACGTTATCGGCGGATTTTCCGATCAGCCTGTATGTGCTTAAACGTTGCGGAATTCAGGTTATAAGAGCCAGGAGAGCAGCGCCGTCTTGCCCAGGGCAAAGAGCATCAGCAGCAGCAGTGCGACCACCACGGCAATCAGCACAGGTAGCAGCGCATCCTGGATTCGATCGACCTGTCCGGCAAAACGCTTGAAAAGCCCCAGTACGACCAGCACGATCGTAGCAAAAGTCGCCACCAGGCAGGCGGTCACCAGCAGGGGGACAACGGGGCCCGCCGTCTGCCCCAGGGGCCCGTCAATGATCCCCACTGCCGTCAGAACAAGCAAAAAGAACGCCCAATCATAAGGGCGGGAGAACAACTTTGCGCCCACGCGGGGCGTAAGTAAGGTCTCGCCCAGCAGGACATAGAGCAAAATCGCTAATGCGCCGCCAACCGCCAGGCCCGTAATAAGGCGAATCGCATCGGTGGTCGGGCGCAGCTGCGCGTAGCTGGAAATGCCATCGTAGGCCATTGCCGCAAGCGCCAGGCCCAGAAACACCCAGTATGACCAGTGGAGCTGGGATTGAAGGCGCTCATCATGCGATGAAGCAGGCACTTGATGGTGGCGGAAATAAATAAAAAGCGCGATCAGCCCAAAGACCGCGCCAACATAGATGCCGGAGCAGCGCGCGCAGACCGGCTGCTGGAATCCGCCCGAAATGAAGCTGCGCTCAGGAAGCTGATGGCACACGCCATAGCCCAGCGCCAGCATCGCCTGCTGCAACCATGTCCCAAACGCGCCCAAAGCTCCCATGATCAGAAAAGTATCACCTGTCCGCTTGCGCCCTCGACAAATTCCCCCACAACGCAAGCGCCGTCAACGGCGGCAAGGTAGCGTGGCGCTGCGGCAGGGTCCAGCGCCAGGAGCAGTCCGCCGGAAGTCTGGGGGTCGCAGATAAGTCGGCGAGTGGTCAGGTGCGCGTCCCTGCGCTCGTGCTCGGGCGCGTGCTCGTCCCCGCGCTCATGCGAGTGCTCGTCCCCACTCCCGCTCTCAGGCGTGCGGGTCCGCCCATGCCCGCCCTCACTGACGCCCGTTGCATCCGCAAGGAAGCCTGCCGCCCACGCTATCAGCTCGTCGGTTTTACCCGGCATGATCCCGGCGGCAGCAAGCTCGCGCGCGCGTGGCAGCAGCGGCAGGTCGCCTGTCTGCAGCCGCACGGCGCAGTCAGAGGCCTGCGCCATCTCGTGCGCATGTCCGGCAAGCCCAAAGCCACTCACATCAGTGCAGGCATGCACCAGACGCTGCGCTGCGCTGTTCAGGTCGCAGGCCGCGCGGGCCGCCTCCCGGTTCAGGCGGGCCATCGACTCAATTGCTGCGCGCGCATCAGCGTCGTCTTCTGCAAGCGCCTCCCGCTTGAGCGCCGTGCCAATCAGGCCGGTCCCCAGCGGTTTGGTCAACACAAGCAGGTCCCCCGGGCGCGCGCCGGCGTTATAGAGTATGCGGTCAGGATCTACGCATCCGGTCACTGAAAGCCCGAACTTTGGCTCCTCGTCATCGATGGTGTGCCCGCCTACGACCGGGGCGCCCGCCTGGGCGCAGACCTCCGCGCCACCCCGTACGATCGCCGCCACGATCTCGGGCGGAAGCGAACAGGGAAACGCCAGCAGGTTCATCGCGCAGAGCGGCTCTCCGCCCATCGCATAGATGTCAGAGAGCGCGTTAGCTGCTGCGATCCGGCCAAAGTCATAGGCGTCGTCAACGATCGGCGTGAAAAAGTCGACCGTCTGCAGGATCGCCCGGTCCTCGTCCAGTCGCACGACCGCCGCGTCGTCGTTGGTTTCGAACCCAAGCATGATGTGATCGCGCGCGGCCTGCGCCGGCGTGATCTGGTCAAGTATTCGCTGGAGGTCCGCCGGACCCCATTTGGCCGCTCAACCGGATTTATGTGAGAGTTGCGTCAGACGAACGGTATCGGGCATAGGTCCGTCGCCTCCTTTCTGCTGGTTGGTGTTTTCATACGTCGTTAATCAGTATAACTTCTTGTGGTGGCGAGTATGCGTAAGGCATGCTAGAATTGTAAATCCGTGTCGGGATGTGGCTCAGCTTGGTAGAGCGTTCGGTTCGGGACCGAGAGGTCGCTGGTTCAAATCCAGTCATCCCGACCAGACTCGATCTTTTTTAGCCGATGACGAAGGTGTCATCGGCGTCAAACATGTACTGGACGTAGAGCGACATGGTGCCTTCTATTCCCACCTCGACCTTGCCAAACAAATCATAGAACTTCAGGCAAGTGATGCAGGAGCTGATTTTTGCGCCCCGCTCTTCGAGCACCCTCAGCTCTTCGAGCACCGGCGATCCGGCGCACGCAAGTTTTACGCCGCTGTTTAAAAGCGCGACGCCCTCAGGCGTATTCCCGCTTTTCACTATCGTCTGCAGGAATTTCTTCATGAGTGTTTTGCCCAGCTCATAGTCGCCCTGCCCCAGACTCTCGCTATTGATCATCAGGTATTTTTTCACATCAGACCTTTCTGTTCACTACTCTTTCGATACAAGTATATCTTATACCAAGTATAAGCGCAGCAAATAGAAAACGAGCGGGAGCAGATGGAGCATTTTGCCACCCCGAGCAAAGGCGCGCCGAGTCGTCACGCCCTACGGTGACCTTGCCAGTCAGAACAATTACAGCTGACGCCAGAGCATGTCGAGAGGTTAGATACCGAGTCAAGTACCATATTTTGCCGCCCCGAGCAAAGGCGCGCCGAGTCGTCACGCCCTACGGTGACCTTGCCAGTCAGAACAATTACAGCTGACGCCAGAGCATGGCGAGAGGTTAGGTACCGAATCAAGTACCATATTTTGCCGCCCCGGACAAGGCGCGCCGAGTCGTCGCGCCCTACGGGGCGAGCGCCAGTCAGAACCGTCACAGCTGACGCCGAAATAAGCATCAGGCGTTAGCTGGCATGGTTCTGGTTAGCAAGGTCTCCGTAGGGCGCGACGACCCGGCGCGCCTTTGGGGGCAACAGGTGCCAGGCGCCTGTTGTTACTCGCTTGATTTCTGGGGGGCAAAGTTGGCTAGCGCGTCGAAAAGTTCGGCTGGGATATCAGCATCCGGCTTCGGGGTGAAATCTACGCCCCGCTGCCGCAGCTGGTCAAGCGCTGCCGCGCACATGATCGGGGCCGCTGCCTGGACCTCTGGCGTCAGTTGCATCTCCCACTCGCGCAGGCTGGCCACCTGCATGCCGACGACGATTGTGCGCTCCGGCGCTTTATCGGTAAGCATTGCCATGCGCAGCACATCGATCAGCGCCATGTCGTGCGCCGTGTGCAGGACGGCGTTTGCCGCCATCTCTTCGGGCGTCATGATAAGCACGGTGCCGGCAGGATGCCCCGTGTCCTTAGCGGCGTCGATCACGATCAGCTCACGCACCTCAATCAGATCGGCCAGGATCGCGGGACCCAGATCGCCTTCGTCGACGCAGCGCAAATCCGGCGGGAACTCGAACCACTGAAGCAAGCGCTCCAGGCAATAGGGGCCAATGCCGTCGTCTTCAACCGTGGGGTTGCCCACCGCCATCAGCATGATATGTTTTGTCTCCGTCATAGAAACCTCTCTGCCGCACCAAACAGACGGCACGGCTTACGCATGAGTTGCCGCCTGTTGGCGCCTGCCTCTTTTGTCGGGGCGAGTCTAATCATAGCAGGAGAGCCGCATCTTTCGATACGGCCCTCCTCAGGTTCATCTCAGCAGATGAAAATAATGCCAGGCTTTTATGCCTCAGCAGGAGCGTCAGCGACGCCCTCGCCCGCATCCGGATCCTCCTTGTGCAGGAAGATCATACGCCAGGCGCTCATACCATGCATCGTAGCGATGTAGATATGGATCAGCGCAATGATGACCAACAGCCAGGCGATGATGTAGTGGATAACACGGGTCGCCATAAGCGCGCCGCCGCCGGGAACAGCACCGAAGCCGATACTGGCAAACAGGTTGTTACCGACCGCAAAGATAGCCAGCTGATTGGTCACGCCCCACAGGCAGAAGCCCGTGTAGCTGACGCAAAGCAGCATGACCGCGATGGCCATATAGCTGATCTTTTGCAGGGTCGCGTACTTCGCCGAGATCGGGTAATCCTTCTTCATGAAGAGGTACCAACGAAGCATCGGGAAGAATTGATGGCGATTCTCCTTCTGGAACCAGAAGTTCTTGATATCAAGATCTGTCTCGCGTGATCCCATGGTATTGGCGTCCTTCACAAAGAAGGCGGCAATAATACGGAACACCACGTTAAGGAAGATGACAACACCAAAGAAGATATGGCAGCCACGGGCAACACTCATGAACCCGCCAAAGGAGGGGAAGTGAATGTAGAGACCTGAAAGCATCAGAATCACGATGGCTACAAAGTTAATCCAGTGTGTCGCAACAAAGACAGGAGGATGCATTTCTTTAATTGGCTTATGCATGCTTATGCACCCCACTTCCGCGAATAGACGGTTCCAGTCTTGCCGGTCCTGCGTTCAATCACGTGAACGCCGCAACCGACTCAAGGATCAAAGCTGCGGACAATACGCGCAGCTTCAATAGGACGCTCAACGTCGGCGATCGGAGTCCCGACCAGCGCCGCTTCCATCGGACCGAGGTCACTGGGGCCGCCGTCCTTACCGCGCGGGCTCAAGTCCCACGTTGAAGGAGTGACAACCTGATAGTTGTTGATACGACCACCCTTGATGTCAATGAAGTGACCGAGGGCGCCACGCGGGGCCTCCCAGAGACCAGCGCCCTTGCTGTCAGAAACCGTATAGGGCTCAAACAAAGCAGCCTGACCATTCTTCTTGGCCGCTACCAGCTCGTCGCACCAATCCAGTGTCCAGTCACTGATGACTTTGCACTCAAGGTTACGGGCGGCAACACGACCGAGCAGAGACAGGAGGACTTCCGGATGACCGCCAGCGCCCAGTGCGCCCAGTGCGGTATCGACGAGCGATTTGACCGCTGCGTTGTCCGATCCACCAGTCAGATAGGCAACCAGCATACGCGACAGAGGACCGACTTCCATCGGCTTCTCATCGTAGCGTGGAGCCTTGGCCCATGAGTACTGCTTGTCAAGATCGTAGCTTGAATCTGACCAGCTGTCGATAGCTTTGGTCTGACCATCCTTCGGGTTCAAACCGTTGTCAGACGTATACCAGCTATGATCGACATACTCCTTGACCTTGCTTACATCAGCCTTATCGACGCTAAGACCATTAGCGGTCACAATAACGCCCGCAGGCAGATAGCGCGAGTCAAGCGTCTGGTTCGTGCGATTAAACACACCCCAGGCCAGGAAGTTTCCACAGCCTGCGCCATACTCAAGCGCGCCCTTGTAAAACGGCGCGATCGCCAAAGTATCGGGGATCATCGTGCCCGAAACCCACTCATTGAGTTTCTGGAAACGATACTTGATCTCTGCAATACGATCATCGTTGGGGCTGAAGGCAGTACCGCCGGCAACCGAGGTCATCGGATGCGGGAACTTACCACCAATAAGCGCAACGATCTGCGCGGCCTCAGCCTGCATCTCGATAGCCTCAAGATAGTGGGCAACTGCGATCAGGTGCAGCTCGGGCGGCATGGGAGCATAAAGCTCAGCAGCCCCGCTCTTTGGATCCAGCGGATTAAGGCCCCACCAGCCGTTCGAGAAGATCGACAGGTTGTTGAGCGGATCTCCGCTGGCGACTGCAGCGTCAACCAGTTTCTTCAGACGATCCTGCACGGCCTTGAAGTCGGCAGTGCTCGTACCGGCTTGCTCAGCCAGCGCGTAGGTGTCCGGAATCTTAGCGGCAAGCGCCTGAGCCGGATCAACATAGTCGAGCGCAGCTAAGGTGTAAAACCACAGGATGTGACTGTGGATGAACTCCGCTGCCTCAAGCAGGTTACGGACCAGACGAGCCCCATTGGGGATCTTGGTCCCGAGCGCAGCTTCAACACTCATGCTGGAAGCATGACCGTGAGAGGTCGGGCATACGCCGCAGATACGCATCGTGATGTAATGCGCGTCCTCGGGAGCGCGCCCCTGCAGGACGGTTTCCATGCCGCGGTAGTTCGTCGAAGAAACCCACGCATCTTTAATGACGCCGTTTTCTGCAACAGCTTCGATACGCAGGTGACCCTCAATACGAGTTACCGGATCAATTACCACATTCGTATTAGGCATCTGCACTCCCTCCCTTCTTCAGTTTACGGGCATCGTACTCTTTCATATCCTCGTTTTTGAGCGTGGAGTTTTTGCCAATACGATGCGTTGCTTTACTGGCAAGCGCATGAGCGCCAATACCGACGACAACGACGCCGCCGAGTGCCGCCATACCCTTGGCGATACCAATACCGCCTGGTCCGCCGAGCGAACCAACATGAACACGCTTCATGCGTGCGCGGAACGGGGTGTTGTTATCAACCCAGTTGAAGTTACCGCAGCCGATGCAAGGACCGCCTGAGGCAACACACCAGGAGATATTGTTGTTCCAACGCAGCTTGCTGCAATGACGATAGGTCTGGGGTCCTTTGCAACCTAACGCATACAGACAATAGTTGTCGGCTTCTTCCTGGCTACCAAACTGATAGACGAACTCGCCGTTCTCGAAGTGACCGCGGCGCTCGCAGTTATCATGAATGGTCGAACCATACAGATACTTCGGACGATTCTGACGGTCAAGATCAAGCTGCCCAACCGGATCAGCCAGAATCTTAGTGAGGTCGCCTGTCATTAACACCTTTGTGACAATCGCTATGATTTCAAGCGGATTGACGGGGCAACCAGGCAAATTGACGACCGGAGTCGTGATGCCCTTCTGATCCAGATAGGGCTTGACGCCGGTACCACCGGCAGGATTCGGATACGCCCGCGTCCATCCGCCGTCAACCGCGCAAGAGCCAACCGCTACAATAGCGGCGGCGTCTTTGGCGAAAGACACCAGAATGTCCTGATACGGCTTCTCTGCAATGCGCAGGAAGTTACCGTCCAGGCCCGTCGTAACCGCGCCTTCGCAAATCAGGACATACTTGCCTTTGTTAGCTTTAGCAAAGTCCTCACCTGCTGTCTCGGCATACTCGCCTGAAGCCATCTGCACTGTCTCGATCTGAGGCAGGGACAAGATGTCCAGTACGATGTCGGCAACGTTCGGTTGCGTTGCCTGTGCGATGGATTCCGTGCAGCCCGTACAGGCCGCGCCGTTTATCCAGAGCGCGGGATACAGACCGGACTCTGCCGCGCCTGCGATTGCGGCGCCAATCTGCGGGACCGCCGTCTGTGAAAGCCCCATGACCGCCGCAAGCGTGCCGCAGAACTTCAAGAAGTCACGACGCGTAATG
>WQYT01000084.1 GCA_009781115.1 Coriobacteriia bacterium | reverse complement strand
TAAGGTCACTACAAAGATGGGCTACGGGTTCAGAAACATCGACAATCTCATTGCGTTGATTATGCTGCGTTGTTCGGGGCTGCCGTTTGAGCTCCCGGGACACAGGCCTCAGGCGGCAACAGCGTGAGAAAGAGATGCTACGGTGTTACCCCACACATCCTACCGAAGGCTCAAAGAAATACGAACAAAACTGATCGAAGCATCATTTAAGAAATCGGTATTTTGAGATTGCAGTATAAAGGCGAGAGGAGTCAGGAATGGAGCAAGCGAATATAATGGCCAAGTCCACCCTGATCAGTCATGATTTTCGTTACCCGTATGATGAGGGGAACGGTCGGTCAACACTCAAACAGATCAGCGCTGATGGGACGAAGATCGTGTTTGAATCAGATGCGACGAATCTTCTCGCGACCGATCCTGAGTCTTATGGGAGCCAGGTCTATCTTTATGACGCGCTTTCTGACTGCGTAACTCTTTTGAGTCATAACGTTAAGGATCCGATCTTGCGAAGTGATGGCTGGGTATCTGACCCTTTCATCACGGCTGATGGCACAAAGGTGATGTTTTGCTCAAGCGCGAAAGATCTCACAGATATCATGCCGGAAAGAGATCGTGAAAGAGTCTATTCCTATGATATCGCGACCGGTGTCAACGAACTGGTGTGTTCGCCACCGTTCGAGATATCTGTTGTCATGGACGTCAGTTCCGATGGATCAATGATCGCATTTCAAGCTCCCGCAGATGAACCCGCCAGAGATGGCTGCGACGAGTGTTGGTCGCAGATCTATCTTTATGATGTTGCAAATGGGAGTTTCACTCTTGTCAGCCATGATGCTCACGATCCAGTTGTTAACGGGGAAGATCGCTCGTACAGTCCCATGATCAGTCCGGATGGTTCGAAGGTCTTGTTCAGGTCAACTTCGCGAAATCTTGTCGCTGATGATCCTGGTGGTCGCGGCGAGTTTCAAACGTATCTTTATGATGTTGCTTCTGACGCGAATATGCTGATGTTCCGTGAAGCTCCTGAGCAATGGATCAGCGACAAGAACTGGTGGACATCCGACGTCCAGTTTACTTTCGGTGGGACAAAGATCATATTCACGGTGCATGTGCGTACGGGGAACAGGTCATCTGTGGGGTGGATGTGCCTTTACGATATCGCTTCAGGGCAAACCACTCCCATTCTCGGCACTGATTTTGAATCAGAAAATCATCTGTACAGCTCCATCCTTTCTGGGGATGGCTCGAAGGTCGCATGGTGGGATGGTGAGCAGGTCTATATACGTGAAATCAGGGATATATCAGACATTTCTGACTATGAGCACACGTTCAGTGAAAGAGTGAAAGAGAAGCTGAAGCGGGTGAAGAAGATCGATTTCAAGGCGCGCAATGATGCTCGCAGGAAAAATCAGATGACTACGGCCGACATGATTTTCAGTGGAGTATTGATGAGTGGTACGCGTGAAGAGATCTTATCCGGGACAGCTACCCTCGGTGGCCCGCTGAAGTATACCTACATCGATGAGGGAACAAAGAGAGGCAAGAGTCTGGAGATCGAGTGCAGCAGATACTCGCTTAGCTGTGGGGTACACGTAGAAGAGCCAGCTTGCGTGCGCTTTTTTGGCCCAGAGCATACGTTCAACCTTGACCCGGACAAGTACGCGCCCGATGCGTTCCTGCTATATCGTGCGCGCTACATAGCTCGCTGGATATATCCGCTCAGGACAACGGTGCTGAGGGGCGAGCGAAAAGACCTGGCTGGAAAGCCCTGTCTCGAGCAGCTTGAAGCTATCGTTGATCTCTGCGAAGGTACCGACGCGAAGATGACCGCCTGGCTCCACGATGTCATCGAGAACAACGATGTCTGTACGCCAGAGTATCTGCTGAACTATATGCACGAGGTTGGCATTCCTGGCCATGTCATCGAGGCGGTGCAGCTGCTTAACTACGACAAGCAGGCTTCTTATGACGACTATCTGCGCGCCATCAAGCAAAACCCTCTTGCTCTTGAAGTCCTGCGTGTCGTTATCAAGCATGACCTACAATCTGAGTGCCTCACCATGTTGCCAGAAGCCGAGCGCAAGGAACTACTGGAAAAGATTTTTGGTAGAAGCCCCGAAGAGCGACCCGTAACGGCCTTTAGGCCTTAAGGGTCGCTCTGAGCGGCTTATACGCAAAAAGATCAAGTCAAAAAAAGAAGTGCCCCTGAGCCAGGGGTATATAGGCTCAGGGGCTGGGCGATGAGGGCGGTGAACCCATTGCAATCAAGAGGAAGGAGGATTAAAGGGCCACCGACTCAGTCTTTTCAGACATTCATAGTGTAGCAAGGGAAAGCGCGTCTCCACAGTTTCTTCAAAACTCTATAATTTATATCTAAAATTCTACGGTTAATAGTTAGCCAGAACCAGCTTGTTGTCCGCCCTTGCCCCGTTGACGGGACAGGCCATAGACCTGCGGACAGACAGCCAACTATTTTCTCGCCGGTTATTTTTTTCATAAGCTTCTGCACTTTTCGTTTGACGGCAGGCGGCGAGATTTGTTACCATTAATGATTGCGAATCAATCAGCAAGAAAGGTCGAATATGTATGCGATTGTTGCCACAGGCGGCAAACAATATAAGGTAGAAGAAGGCGACACTATCGAGGTCGAAAAGCTTGAGGGCGAAGCGGGCGCTTCTGTCGAGTTGCCGGTCGTTATGATTGCGGGCGACAAGGCGGTCATAACTGACGCAAAGAAGCTTGCGAAGGCGACCGTGACTGCCGAGATCGTCGATCAGTTCAAAGGCGATAAGGTCGTTATCTTCAAGTTCAAGAAGCGTAAAGGGTATAAACGCACGCGTGGGCATCGTCAGAACCTGACTCGTCTGCGCATCACGAAATTGAGCGAGGCGTAAGTCATGGCACACAAAAAAGGATTAGGTTCAACACGAAACGGTCGCGACTCTCAGGCAAAGCGCCTGGGGGTGAAGCGTTTCTCTGGCGAGCAGGTTACCACGGGCACGATCATCGTACGCCAGCGCGGTACTCACATTCATCCGGGCGACTTGGTTGGTCGCGGCGGCGATGACACGCTGTTTGCCCTGGCAGACGGCACCGTAGAATTTACGCGGGGCAAGAAGCGTCAGGTACATATTCGACCGTTGGAGACTGTATAAGGACGGGGCTTGACGCGTGAGCGCGTAAGTGAACAAGTAAGATTGACTTCTGAGCCCCTCTGCTGAGGGGCTTTTTGTATAAGTGAGACATGAGACAGGGGGACGGTTCTTCTGTCTCAGGAGAAGCGAGACAGCAATGAGACAGAAGAACCGTCCCCCTGTCTCAGAGGCAGCGATGAGACAGAAGAACCGTCTCCCTGTCTCACCGAGCAGGGTAGCAGAAAGCAGGATATGAGCGACAAACCGGGCAATATGTTTCTTGACCAGGTGAGCGTTTACGTCAAAAGTGGCGACGGCGGCGCTGGCTGCATGTCGTTTCGCCGTGAGGCGCATGTGCCCAAGGGCGGCCCTGATGGGGGCGACGGCGGTGCGGGCGGCGACGTCATCCTGCGCGCACAGCCCCAAGTGGCCTCGCTCATCGACTATCGCTTCAAGCATCATTTTGCGGCCCAACGCGGCACCCATGGCAAAGGATCGAAGCTTGACGGCGCGCGCGGTCCTGACCTGATCTTGCCCGTGCCGGTTGGCACGGTCGTGCGCGACCTGAATACCGGCGAGCTCTACGGGGACTTAGACGAGCCGGGCGCGGAGCTGATTGTGGCCGAGGGCGGACACGGCGGCCTTGGCAATCCGCACTTTGTAACAAGCACGCGTCGCGCCCCGGCGTTTGCGCAACTCGGCGAGCCGGGCGAAGAGCGCGCCTTGCAGCTGGAGCTGAAGCTTCTGGCCGACGTTGCGCTGGTGGGCATGCCGAGCGTGGGCAAGAGCTCGCTGATCGCGCGCATGTCAGCGGCGCGTCCCAAGATCGCCGACTATCCGTTTACCACGCTTATCCCCAATCTGGGGGTTGTCAAGGCGGGCGAGGCCAGGAGTTTTGTGGTTGCTGATGTGCCGGGGCTGATCGAGGGCGCAAGCCAGGGCAAGGGCCTCGGGCACGCGTTTTTGCGCCATATCGAGCGCTCGGCGCTGATTGCGCAGGTGGTGGACTTAAGCGGCGGCTTTGAGGAGCGCGACCCAATCACTGAGTACGAAGTGATCCGCGCAGAGCTTGAGGCGCACGCAGCCGACCTGCGTGATCGTCCGCACCTTATCATCGGCAATAAGTGCGATGCGCCCGGCGCCCCGGAGCGTTCTGCGGCGCTGGCCGCCTATGCGCGCGAGCATGAGATTGCCTGCTATGAGGTCTCTGCCGTTACCGGACAAGGCATCAGAGCGCTGGAGCGTGCGCTGGCTACGCGCGTGGCGCAGCTGCGCGAGGCAGCCGCAGCAGCCCGGGCCGCAGGTCCGCATTACGCAAAGCACTATATCTATCGCCCGGATAGCTCCGCTGCTTCTGCCTATCAGGTCAAAAAGATTGGCGAGCGTCTCTGGGGCGTGACAGGGCGCGGCATCGAGCGCCTGGTATTGCAGACCGAGTGGGAAAACGAGGACGCGCTCGTCTACCTGCAGGGACGCCTGATCAAGCTGGGCGTCGAAGAGGCGCTCCTGCGCGCCGGCGCACGCGACGGGGACACCGTGCGCATCCTCGGACGCGAGTTCGAGCTGGACACGGGACTTGCTCCCGAAGAGGAAACGGCCACTACCAACCCGGTCACTGCGCGCGAAGTCGCGCACGCCAGCCAGGAGGCCGACAGCCTGGAGTTTGACACGGGACAACTTACTCCCGAATCCACCCTTATCATTGCGAAAAGCGATGCGACGCGGCAATTCAGCCAGGAGGGCGACAGTCTGGATCCTGTGACGGGCGCCCGTGATGACACGCACAGAGAGGAAGAGAGGGACCATGCCTGAGAGTCCTGCTATACAGACCTGCCGCTGTCCGCGGACCATCGTGGTCAAGGTTGGCAGCAACACCCTGACGGACGAGCGCGGCGCGCTGAACCGGCGCTACATCGCGAGCCTGACTGATCAGATCGCTGACCTCATGGGCCAGGGCGTGCGCGTGGTGCTTGTGACAAGCGCGGCCATCGCGGCGGGCCTGGAGGTGCTGGGCTGGCATGAGCGCCCCGCAGACATCGACAGCCTGCAGGCAGCCGCAAGCATTGGTCAGGCGGCCCTGCTCGACGTCTATGCGGCGGAGTTTGGCCGCAGAGATATTCCGGTTGGCCAGATACTGCTCACGCGCTACGATCTGGAACACGAGAAGAGCTACGCTAACGCGCGCAACGCGTTCGAGCGTCTGCTGGCGCTGGGCGCCTTGCCGCTGGTCAACGAAAACGACGCGACGGCGGTCGATGAGATCCGCTACGGGGATAATGACACGCTGGCCGCGCTGGTCGCAAAGATGATCTCGGCGCAGCGCGTGATATTTCTTACCGACGTTGATGGGCTCTATGACGCAAATCCTGCCACCAGCGCCAACGCGCACCGCTACGAGCGCCTTGACCACGTTGACGCGGAGCTTCTTGAGGCAGCGCCTGAGGGGCATACGGGTTCTGCGATCGGCAGCGGCGGGATGCGCACGAAGGTGCAGGCCGCGGCGCTGCTTTTAGAAAGTGGGATCGAGACGGTAATCTGTGATGGACGCCGTGGAAATATTGTCCGTGACTGCCTGGACGAGTCACTAGGCAGCACGATTCCCGGTACGGTCTTTTGTCAACCCGAGAAAGGGGAGCAGTCATGAGCACAACTACAGCAGCAGCGGGGACAGCGGCAGCAGCAGCAACAACAGCAAGCGCTTTGACCGTTGAGGAGTGGGCGCGTCGCGCCCGCAAGGCGGCGGCAGAGCTGGGAGTGTCAACGACCCAGCAGCGCAATGACGCGCTGACTGCGATGGCTGCGGCGCTGCAGGCCAACGAGGACGAGCTCCTGTCCGCCAATGCCCGTGATGTGGAGGCGGCGCGGGCTGCTGGCACGAACGAGGGCCTGATCGATCGCCTGATGCTGGACCACGCGCGCCTGGTTGGCTGCGCGGACGCCTTGCTCCAGCTGCGTGAGTTTCCCGATGTGCTGGGCGAGGTCATCGACCGGCGTACGATCTCGGGCGGCGTCGAGATGGAGCAGATCCGGGTGCCGCTCGGCGTGGTGGGCATGATCTATGAAGCGCGTCCAAACGTGACGGTGGACTCCGCCGGCATTGCGCTCAAGACCGGCAACGCGATACTGCTGCGTGGCGGATCGCTCGCTCGCCACTCCAATGACGCGCTCATCGCGGTGCTGCGCGAGGCGCTTGCCAGCACGGGGCTGCCCGAGGACTGCATCTGCCCGATCGACGCGACCTCGCGCGAGACCTCGGCGGCGCTCATGGGGGCGCGCGGACTGATCGACGTGTTGATTCCGCGCGGAGGCGCCGGGTTGATCGCTGCGGTCGTCGAGCAGAGTAAGGTGCCTGTTATCGAGACGGGCTCGGGCAACTGCCATATCTATATCGAGCGGACCGCTGACGTGGAAAGAGCAACGGCGATCGTGGTCAACGCCAAGTGCCAGCGCCCGAGTGTCTGCAATGCCGCGGAGTCGCTCGTGATCGACCGGGCGGCCCTCTCAAGCCTGTTGCCGCCGATAGTGCGCGCGCTGCGCGAGCGCGGCGTGACGATCGTTGCTGATAGCGAGAGCTATCCGGTCTGCGCCCAGACGCTGGACGAGGACGGGCTTGCGGGTGGCGACGGGGACGGGGACGGGAGCGTTGTGGCCGGCCTGGAGCACGCGACCGAGGCAGACTTTGCTGCCGAGTACCTGGATCTGACGATCAGCGTCAAAGTGGTCGAAGACTACCGTGAGGCGGTCGAGCATATCAACCGCTACAGCACCCATCACTCCGAGGCGATCATCACAAGTGACGAGGCCGCTGCCGACTACTTCCTGGCGCGTGTTGACTCCGCCGCTGTCTATGCGAATGCCTCGACGCGCTTTACCGATGGGGGAGAGTTTGGCCTGGGCGCAGAGATCGGCATCTCGACCCAGAAGCTTCACGCCCGCGGCCCCATGGGCCTGCGCGCGCTGACCTCCAGCAAGTATCTGCTGCACGGCGCCGGCCAGGTGCGCGCATAGCATGAATGTGGTACAGCCAGCTGACAAAATTACCCCAGGGGTAATTTTGTCATGAGTGAGCGCATCGGCATATTGGGAGGCACCTTCGACCCGCCTCATCTCGGGCATGTGGATCTGGCGCGCGCGGCTCGTGACGCGGCAGGCCTTGACCGCGTGCTCTTTATGGTTGCGGCACGCCCGCCGTTCAAGGAAGGCGCAACGCGCGCTTCAGCCGAAGAGCGCTACGCGCTGGTGGAAGCGACGCTGGCCGATGCGGGGGAGCCCACATTCGAGGCTTCGCGACTCGAGCTCGACCGCCCTGGCGTGAGCTACACGATCGATACGATCCGTGAGGTGCAGCGTCAGCTCCCGGCGTCAGAGCTCTACTTCATCGT
>WQYT01000083.1 GCA_009781115.1 Coriobacteriia bacterium | reverse complement strand
GTAAAACTCTTCTTGCGTAAGTCTGCCGCAGGTATCTTAGTGTGCGTTTAACCTGCGTAGCGTAAACGC
This sequence comes from Coriobacteriia bacterium, assembly GCA_009781115.1. GTDB lineage: Bacteria > Actinomycetota > Coriobacteriia > WRKU01 > WQUG01 > WQUG01. Next base: position 7,563 of record WQYT01000083.1, on the reverse strand, counting down.
AGGTAATCAGCTAAGACAATAGGAGGGAGGTGTGACGCAATAAATCAATCAAACTATAGTTTTGCGAGCTTACAAAGTAAGCTTTCAGTAGCAGCTATGTCTTGCAGTCAAAAGCAACAAGCAATGACTGTCTGGTCAGGTAGTGCTTCTGTTCGCAAAAATGTAGGGGGGGGGGGGCTCTCTGTAATAATTTTCACGTAGTTACTTCTTTTCTTCTGGGGCGCACCTATCTTCCGGGATTGCCGGACATCCCCGATACTTCTTCAGACCAAAGTGTCTATTTAGTCAAACTATCTAACGTTTACAAATACTTTTCTTTTGCAGCAGACGCTGCCAACAAAAATTTTTTCAGTATATGCCAGTCTGTCTTTATGTTTTTAAGGACATCAGACTCTTTGTCTTATAGAAGCTGTCGTGCTTTTCCCTGTCGCGCTTCTCCTCCGTAAGGCATCCGTTAGCTAACAACAACCCTTAACAAATCCATCCGAAAGGAGAAAGAAATGCCAAGAACGCACGTTCCTCATCGAAAGATGAGTACCAAAAAGAAAGTAGCAGCTTCTGCTGCTGCGGTACTTATTGCTGCCTTACTACTCGGAGGCGCTTTTGCCTGGACTGACTTCACTCAAGCTTTTACCAATATCTTTCATGCACATCCAGCACCAGACGTATTATTGCATGATGACTTTACCCCCAATAAGAACAAAGACGTGTACGTAGAAAATACCGGCAATACTCCGCTTTATGTAAGAGTAAGCTTTTATGAGTATCTGCAAGTAGGTAACAAGGTAGTAGTGGGAAACACTGCTGCAACGCCAGCGGTAGCTGTAAAAGATAAGTCCACCTATCAGAAACATTTCTGGAGTCCCATGCCAGATGCTTCAGGACTTCAGTCAAAGTGGAACCGACCAACTTCACAGTACTATGACTGGTATCTCACCGGAGCTCAAAAGCTCTATCTACCGGGAACATCAGAGATTGATGACGTTGACTATGCAGCCCTCGGTTACAGTGCGGGAGATGTTCCGTCTCCAACAGACGGTATTAAAGGACTTGCGGGCAATGGTAATGCTCTGCGATACACTAAGCCTGCTACTCCGATAGTTACTATGGACTGGTTCAGCAAACAATCAGATACGGTTAAAGGCGCCTATAAAGGCTGGGTACTTGATAGTGATGGTTATGCTTACTGGAGTCAGAAGCTTATGCCGAATACTGCTACCAACCTACTTTTAGATAAAGTCTTACCTAAGCCAGATAACGCTCCTGATGATAACTCTTACTACGCCATAGACGTAAGACTTCGGGCCACTAACGCCAGTGAGGTCTATAAGATGTATGCCGACAGCGCAGGAAATTCTACTATCTCTCCTGAGGCTCAACAGTGGATTGACGCAGATGCCCTTAAGCCTGCAAAAGATGACCCTACTCTTCCGGAGAAAATCGATACGGTCACAGGAGACGGTCTGACTGACGCTGAAAAGGCAGCGTTGCTCAGCGCCCTAACTTCTAATCCGGTAGCTACTGATGATATTACCAACCTTGGTCTTAACAATGCCAAGAAGGTCTATGAAGCAGCACAAGTAGCTCAAGACGCCCTAAACGCAGAGATTGCAAAGGGTAGTTCTGATCCTGCTTTAGTGGAACGGCTCGCCCGTGAAGCTTCTTCGCTTGAGGCGCTTGGGGATCGCATGACTAAGCAAAATCCGCCTGACGGGGAGCTTCCTGCTGGCACGGTTGCTACGGTAGACGGAAATGGGTTTGCAAAGACGGTGGATGCAGGCAATGGATATACTCTGCTTAATGCGCTTAACTTCCCGGATCCTAATTTGCTTGCTTTATTGACGCAATCTGGTGGGTATGACTCAGGAGTAGCAGTGGATGGTACTTTTGGAACCCTTGTGCAACATGTCGATTCCATCGACACCGACCCTGCTGGCGGTGATGGTAGACTTTCACCAGCTGAACTAGCTGCGGTTACAAGCATCTATTTGGTCAACAATCCTCCCGTATCACCTGATCCTAAAATTGATCGAGTTGCATCCTTGGAAGGCGTAGAGCTGTTTCCTAATCTGACCACTCTGCAAGTAGCCGCCACTCAGGTTTCTACTGTGAGCCCAGATAAAAATCCCCTGCTAACAGCGTTGGTTGTTTCAGGTTCCGTTGCCGGTATTAATACCGCAAATAATCCACAGCTGCAACAATTGGTATTCATCGGTTTGTCACAAACGCATGATCTCGATCTCTCAAATAATAAAAATTTAGTAGCATTACGAGTGTCTGCTACCAATTTGCAATCTATTGATTTGAGCAATTACACGTCCTTACAACTCTTAGCGGCGTATGATGACCCTAACCTCACTTTCATTAATCTTGATGGTTGCACCGCTTTACGAACTCTGGATGCACGTAATAATGCAAAACTTTCTTCTATTAACGTAAGTAATTGCACTTCGCTACTAGCTCTTATGGCCTCTGTGAACGATGGAACTAAGGGATCCTTGACAACAATTACTGGTTTTTCGGATTGCACAGCAATATCGACATTATACCTACAGAATCAAAGTCTAAGCTCTTTAGATATAAGTGCTACACACCTTGTCTACAACAACAACGGTGCTCAATTTTATAACAATAATTTGACTTCGTTAAAAGTTCCAGCTGGTAGTTTGGCTAATTGGCAAAATGCTGGCAACGCAACCAACGCTACGAATCACCTTCAAGGTAACTTTGGTGCTGCTAGTGGAGACGCCACCGCGGCTGGCGCCGATGTCTCGAAGATTACCGAGTAACTTCGGTGTTGGCAATGCAAGAACCACCCAGTAATCGCTACTGAGTGTTTCACCTGCGACCGTGGCTCTGCTCACTTTCTCCCCCTTCGTGGGCAGAGCCACCTGGCGCGGGGTCCCTCGTTGCTTTGGAGCAGCTCGTGTTCGTTGTCTTGGCCGGGCTGTTCCAGAGTGGCGAGGGACCTGCTTTATGTTTTCAAGCAACGGGGCGCCGCGACGTGGGGGCTCGCTGACGCTCGCAAATTACTGGATTGCTGCGTCGCTATGCTCCTCGTGGCGGACGGGAGGAGAAAAGGACTGCCGCGTCATGGCGCTTACGCGCCATTCCTCGTGGCGGACGATGGGGAAACGGATTGCCGCGTCGCTGCGCTCCTCGTGGCGGACGGGAGGAGAAACGGATTGCCGCGTCATGGCGCTTGTGCGCCATTTCTCGCAATGACGATGGGGGAGTGGACTGCCGCGGGGCTCCGCAGCCTACTCAGTCGTTGCTAACCAGAGCGTTCACTAGCTGACGCCAGGGGGGCGCTGAGGGTGGCGCGGCTGGCGTCTGTGTGCGGCTCTTGCGGGGTTTTGTCCTGGGTGGTGCAGGCTGTAGTAAGATTAAAGACGTAAGTGAGTCGGGCGGACCTGGACGGCAGCATACCGTGAATCTGGTCAGGATCGGAAGATAGCAGCCATAAGCAGTCCCTGCTGAGCGTTCAGGCCCGCCGGGCTCACTTTCCCTACGTTCGAGCGATCACTTAAGGAGTGTTGTGGCACACACGTCGTTTTACCGCACGTATCGTCCGGCGACCTTTGCCGACATGGTCGGCCAGAAGCACATTGAGCGCACGCTGAGAAACGCGGTCGCTGCCGATCAGGTTGCCCACGCCTATCTCTTCAGCGGACCGCGTGGCACGGGCAAGACCACTACGGCACGCATTCTGGCTGCGGCCCTGCTCTGCGAGCATCCCAAAGCTGGCGAGCCGGATGGCAGCTGCGAGCAGTGCCAGGAAGTGGCCAACGGGACACACCCCGATGTTATGGAACTTGACGCGGCAAGCCGTACCGGCGTTGACAACGTGCGTGACGAGATCATTGCGCGCGTGCAGTTTGCTCCCGTGCGGGGGCGCTCGAAGATCTATATCATCGACGAAGTCCACATGCTTTCGACCGGCGCGTTTAACGCCTTTCTCAAAACGCTTGAGGAGCCGCCGGATCACGTGGTCTTCATTTTGTGCACGACCGATCCGCAGAAGGTTCCGGAGACGATTCGCAGCCGGTGCCAGCAGTTCGAGTTCCGTCCCTATGCGGTTGAAGAGCTGACCGACCAGCTGGGGCGCATCGGTGCTGCCGAGGGCATCAAGGCTGAGCCGGAGGCTCTGGCGCTCATTGCCTCGCGCGCGCGCGGCGGCATGCGCGACGCCATCACGGCCTATGAGCAACTGGCGGCGTTTACGGACAACAACATCACGGTGGCCGCGGTCGAGGCAACGCTCGGCGGCGCGGATGCGGCAAGCCTTGCCGCGCTGGTGCGCATTGTGGCGACCGCAGACACGCCGGCCTGCTTTACCTGGGTTGCCGATCAGGTCAACCGAGGCGCTGATCTGCCTGAGGTCGTGGGCGCGCTGATCGACTATGTGCGCGATCTGTATGTCCTGCAGGTGCTGGGCGCGTGTCCGGGCGTCATCGACCGCAGCGAGGCTGAGCAGGCGCGCATGGGCGAGTTGCTTACGCAGCTTGCCGGTCCGGAGCAGATCGCGCGCATGCTGGACCTGCTGGCGGAGCTCTCGGCAGCGCTGCGCTGGGCCAACGAGCCGCGCACCTTACTGGAGCTGGCGCTGGTCCGCATGACCCGCCCGGAGAGCGACCTGTCCCTGGCCGCCCTCTCCCAGCGCCTGGAAGCCCTGGAGCAGGGAAGAGTTGCGGCGCCAGCAGTCGATGGTTCAGACAAGCAACCGCCTGCCAGTACTGGGCAATCTGTGCGGTCGGGCAATGACTCTGCCGATACTGGGCAATCTGTGCGGTCGGGCAATGATTCTGCCGGCACGGGGCAATCTGCTCGACTTGGCAATGATTCTGCTGACACTGGGCAATCTGTTCAATCGGGCAATGACTCTACCGGCACTGGGCAATCTGTTCAATTTGGCAATGACTCCGTAGGGCGCGACGACCCGGCGCGCCACCGCCCGGAGCAACAACCGCCCGTAGGTACTGGGCAATCTATTCAATCAGGCAATGACTCTACCGGTACTGGGCAATCTGATCGGTCGGGCAATGACCCCGTAGGCTGCGAAGCGCCCGGAAAACAGTCCAGTGGACTGTTTTCAGCGGAGCAGGGGCCAGCCCCCCGCGACGACCCGGCGCGCCACCGCCCGGAACCGCAACGGGACGCGGCGCCAGCCGACACTCCTCCCGCCGCCGACCCGCTCGTCGCCCCTCCCGCTCCCGCGACCGACGCCGCCCGTCTCTGGCGTGAGGTGCTTGCGCAGATCAGGAAGACAGCGCCCAGCCGCTATGCGGTGTTTGCTGAGGCGGAGCTTGAATCCGACCCCCAGGGTGGCTATCTGCTGAACTATCCGCCGACCGCGAGCTTCCAGCTCTCCCAGGCCAAGACGACCGACTATGTTGCCCTCATGAACACTGCCGCTGAGGCGGTCTGCGGGCAGGCGCTCAACCCGCGCTTTGTGCTGCGTGACGAGCCGCATCTGCCAGATATGCCGGGGCCGGAAGTGACAGTCAACGACCTTCCCGACGACCCGGCAAACAACAGAGACTTTGATCCTCCGGCAGATTACGACTCTTCCTATACACTCGATACGGGACAAGATGGTCAGTCTGGCAGTGATCCCACAGGCACTGGGCAGGGCAATCGTCCTGGCAGCGACCTTGTAGGGGGCGACGCTCTTAGTGCGGAGCGCCCGGAAGACGAGCCAGTGGCCTCGTTTTCAGCGGAGCAGAGCGCTAGCCCCGCCCCGCCTGTTGCTACCTCGCAAGACAATGCGGCGCCAGCCAGCGATCCCTCCGCCACGCCAGCCAACCCAGCGACTCCCGCTCCCGCCCCCTCCGCTCCCGCTTCCGCGCCTCTGCCAGCCCCATCCCTGCAGGCATCCCCGGCTTCTGCTGCTACCGCTGCGGGCGCTGCCAGTCCTCCCAAGGATGTAAGCGCCATCTTCGCTGACCTGGGCGCGCTCCCCATTGCCAGCGCCACCGCAGGCGCAGATTCCGACGCGCGCGATGATGCGGGCGAAAAGCAGTCGGCGCACCCCAGTTTTGACGTGCTGCTGGAAGACGAGAGCGCAGACAGCAACCCTGACCCCGATGCCAGTTACCCCGATGACCCGGGCGCGCCCGGCAACTCCGCTATCCCCGAATAAAGAAAGGCACTCACCCCTATGGCACAGTTCAATATTCAGAAGCTTATGAAACAGGCGCAGGAGGCGCAGGCAAAGATGGCCGCTGCCCAGGAGGAGCTGGCGGCCTCCACCGTGGACGCCAGCGCGGGCGGCGGCATGGTAAAGGTCACGATACGCGGCGACAATCAGCTGGTCAGCGTCACGATCGACCCAACTGCCATCGATCCCGACGATATCTCGCTGCTTGAGGACATGATTCTTGCGGCGGTCAACGAGGCTGGCCGCTCCGTAGCCGAGCTTGCTTCATCAAAGATGAACAGCGTGACCGGCGGGATCGACATGCCCAACATCCCAGGCCTGATGTAAATGACTTTTGTCATTGCGAGGAGCGCAAAGCGCGACGCGGCAATCCAGCACCACTATCCCACAGCCTGGATTGCTTCGCTACGCTCGCAATAACAAGGGGGCTCTATGAACTATCCGCTGCCCATACAAAAGCTGCTCGATGAGCTTGAGCGCTTGCCGGGGATCGGCCCCAAAAGCGCGCAGCGCATCGCCTACCATCTGCTTGACCGTGATCCGGTCGACGCCCAGCGCCTGGCCGACGCGCTCATCGAGGTCAAAGAGACGGTGCACTTCTGTCCGCGTTGCTTTGACTTTGCGACCGGCGAGCTCTGCGCCATCTGCGCCAACCCGAACCGAGACCCCCATCTGCTGGCGGTCGTCGAGGAGCCACGCGACGTCGGCGCCATCGAGCGCACGGGCGAGTTCCGTGGCTACTATCACGTGCTGCACGGGGCGATATCGCCCACCGACGGCATCGGTCCCGATCAGCTGCGCGTGCGCGAGCTGCTTGCGCGTCTGGGCACGGAAGCCGACATCACCGAGGTCGTGCTGGCCACCAACCCCAACGTAGAGGGGGAGGCGACGGCGACCTACCTCGCGCGCCTGATCAAGCCACTCGGCAACATCCGCGTGACGCGCATCGCGAGCGGCCTGCCTGTGGGCGGTGACCTTGAGTATGCCGATGAGGTGACCCTGGGTCGCGCTCTCGAAGCCCGCCGGGAACTCTGAGGCGCTGCCTGGAGGCGTTCCCGCGAAACTCACGGCCACGAAGGCCGCTACGCCCCGCGGCGCCACCCCCAGCCACCCCCTCAGAGCCCCCGGCCTGAACTCTGCCACACTTGCCTGGAGGCGTTCCCGCGAAACTCACGGCCGGCGCGAGGCCGCTACGCCCCGCGGCGCCACCCCCAGCCAGCGCCTCAGAGCCCCCGGCCTGAACTCTGCCACACTGCCTGAGGGACTACTTCCATATGGATCCTGCATTCCCGCTCATGTATGACATGCTGAAAGCTGATCAGGCCATCTGCTAACACTAAAACCCCAGCTCAACGACATAGGTTGATCGTCAGACGCATTCTGCCCGAACTATACGTCTGGTC
>WQYT01000082.1 GCA_009781115.1 Coriobacteriia bacterium | reverse complement strand
TACAAAAAAGAAAGTAGCAGCTTCTGCTGCCGCTGTACTTATCGCAGCTCTGCTTTTAGGCGGAGCTTTTGCCTGGACAGACTTTAGCCAGGCATTCAAGAATCTGTTTCATGGAACAGCTACCCCAGATGTACTACTTCACGATGACTTTGACCCCGGTAAAAACAAAGATGTCTATGTAGAAAACACTGGAGAGACTGATCTGGTAGTCAGAGTTCAGTTTGCAGAGTTCTTACAAGTTGGAAATGACGTAAAGATCGGAACTGACGCTAAAGACTCAAAGACTTGGAGAGTTCGTCAATGGGCGGGAGTTAGCGTCGGTAGTGATGGTACCGTAGCCGCCAACGATAACCTCCATGACTGGTTGATGAGCGGAGCCAAGAAGTGGTATCTACCCGGAACAAGCGAGATAGGCGACGTTGAATACAACGGAGCTGTTACCGGCGGAAACGGAAACACCACGAAAGAGACCCTTACGTCTGCTCCTGTTATCCTGCTCTCCGAATACATAAAAGACCAGACAACTCAGGCAAAATATGACGCTGATAATCCTGATGGCTTCTGGATCCTGGATGACTCAGCCACTGGTAACGGTTGGTGTTACTGGTCAAAGCTTCTTCCCGCAGGAGAAGCTACCAACCTACTGCTTGATAACGTCACGGTAGACCCCAACAACAAGCCTGATGATAACTATGCCTATAACATTGACGTCAGACTTCAGGCAGCTAACAAGACTGAAGCCTATAAGCTAGGTCAAGACGGAGATATCTCTCCAGAAGCTAAAGGCTTAACCCATGATCTGGCAGCAGATGTCATCACTACCAAACCTGATGGGGTCTTAGTAAGAAGCACCACTATTCCTGACGTTTGGGAAATTCTTGACGCCAGTGGTACTTCAAAGAATCCCAGAGAATATGTCTATGACGGCGATCACAGCCTGACAAAAGACAAGAGCTTCTCGGGCGATGAACTGCCCTGTGACAAAAATGGAGTTATCACCTGCAGTGATGGGACGCTCGTTAAGGGCACCGACGATCCGCATCTCTGGGAGATCGTAAACCCAGACGGTTCATCTAAGTCGCCCAAGCAGTATCGGTATTCGCCGACGGGCAACCCCAATGACACTGTCGGCGATGGTCCAGAGGTTACAGGCCAGGACGGTGGCACCTATATTCAGGTAGGAGATCCTGCTGATGATACCTACCTTAATACCACCAATGGTCTGACCGTTGTCACCCCTCCGGGAGAGAAACCGGGCGGACCAGATGACGTGGTGCAAACACCAACGTTTCCAACCAGCGTAGCTGACCAGGCTATAAAGTTCAGGGTATTGCCTGTGCCAACCCAGTATCCGGGTTCTACCTGTCAGGTACAAGTTGAGTTCTATGATTCTTCCCAGGAAGCAGCCGCGCAACCATTACGCTATCTGCTCCAGGACAGCTCTGTGAGCGATATCACCATTAATTCATCAACTGGTGAAGTTACTGTTAGTCCAGCCGCGGGAACTAATAAAAGCTATACTTTTTATGTAATTGCGGCTGATGGCTCTTTTGCTACAGGAAGCTTTAGCGTACAGCCGCTTACTTCTACTCAGGCTTCTTACTATCAGGCTCTCGGCATTTTGGATCGTGCGACTATCAATATGAATAAGGGCGCACAAAGCGCGTTTGGCGCATCTGGATTTTTTACCTATACTCCGTCAAGTGTCTTGAATTATGCTGGCACTACTTCTTTCACCATACAGGGTCCTGATTTGGGCTGTACTTTGACCTCAGCCGGCATATTTACTGCTGGAAACACTGCAGGTACGGTTACGGTTCAAGCTACCATTTCGTTTGTGAACAAGAGCACCACTACGCTTGCTTTACAGGACGGTTCTGGTCGCAGAATTGCTCCGGGGGTCAGCTATACGTTAACCACGACTTTTGAAGTAAACGTGCAAGATCCGCCTACCTATTCTGCTGAAGCGCAGCCTTACATAACCAAGCTGACTGACTTGGGCGTAACGAACTGGAACGATGTTGAGCCGGCGCCCGCCTATGCTGGCGGTAATGGCAGCCAAGGGCAGCCTTATCTGATTAGCAGCATTCGTCAGTTGAAGAGATTTGTCAGTAATAAGGGTAGCAATAATGGTTATGCTGTCTACTTTAAGCTGACAGCGAATATGGACTTTGATGGTGCTGATACGACAACGGCTGTGTTGCTCGGTAATTTATATGGCAACTTTGATGGTGATAGCCATGTAATTAAAGGCCTGACAGGTATGGGGATTTTCGGTACGATTGCTTACGGAACTGTCCAAAATCTCGGGCGTACTGGTGGGACTGCAATTGGTAATATGGCAGCTGCGTTTGCGGCCAGTTTGGGTAATGGCGGTACCATAATTAAGTGCTATAACGAAGATCCTATTTCTGGTGTCTCTGGCTTTGTGGGTACCACCACCGGTAATGCCACTATTGATAACTGCTACAATAAAGGAGCAATTACTGATCCTACCACCGGAACTACCTCTGCAGACGGTGGCTTAGTTCGATTTGCACAGTGTGACAACGGTACGCTCACTATCAAAAACAGCTATAATGCGGGTGACATTACCGGCCTTGGAGCAAACAGTAATGCTACTACTCTTAGTGGGGTTGGCGGCATTATTGGCTATCTTCATGCTTCAGTACCTAATGGGCAAACGGTCGTTTTAGATAATGTCCGAAATTATGGTCAGATCATCAGAGCGTCTGGTGTATATACGAATTTCGGTGACATTATCGGTAAGATTGTTCCGCCAACCAATGGCGCAGGTTTCCAGAAAGTTAACTTTACTGGCACGAGTTCGAGCTATTTGCCCGGCCTGATTTCTTATACCGGATTTGGCGTACAGTCCGATACCGACATTGGTGACCGCTTAATAGCGGAATCTGCCTCAGGTATTACCATTTCAGGCAGCGCAACTAACACGCTTACGGGTCCGATTCCGACAGGATTCCTGGTGCCGTAAGGTTCTTTACCTCAGGTGACCAGAGGCAACCCTTCATTGCTTCTTGTCATAGGCGCCTTGGGGAGCAGCTTGTATCTCACTTTAATAACAAGTTGCTCCCCGCAACCGGGCAGCCTGCTTCTTTTCCCCCTGGAAGCAGGCTGCCACTCGGCTCCTTGTGACGGTGACAAAAGGGGTCAGGCCCCTATTGTCACCGGGGCGCCGCTGGCGGCGTCGCATTGCGCTCACTGCTTTGGAGCAGCTCGCTCTCTTTTGTCTTGGCCGGGCTGCTCCAGAGTGGTGAGCGCAATGTGGCTTCGGGTCGGAGCTACTCCAGACAGAGGCACGCCGGGTCCCCGCGCGCTACGCATGAGTCGGGGCTTGTTGCCCAGTACCGGAGGCGCGCCGGGTCGTCGTGCCCTACACAGACCTTGCTGGGCAGAGGTGTTATGGCTGGCCCTGGGGTAGACTGCCGGGTCAAGACGGGGGCATCTGCTAGTATAGTAGCAGTCGGTGTGGCCTGCGTTCTTTTCGGGATCGTTTCCTCTCGTTTTCTTGGTGGCCTGCCGGTCTGTCAGATAAAAGAACAGGAGGCCGGATATGTCTGATGTGACAAGTGATCCTAAGCTACAAAGCCAAAGTGGCGAGATGCTTCGCAAGGTGTTGCGGGTCTTCATGATAATTTGGGTGGTGCTGTTTCTTGTATATCTGGTGCCGGTGCTTATTTCAAATTTTGCTCCGATTGCTTACTCAACACTCTCAATAAATCTTTTTGTTCCTCTTCTGTATGTGAATATTCTTTACTGGGTCTTGGTCTTTCCTGGCGCCGTAACTATTCTTTGGGCAGTTAAAGCGCTCAGAGCATCTGTGCGAGTTGTTGTTATCTGTGCGGGCGCGATGATGATCGCTACGACGCTGGGGTACATTTTTTATCAAAATTGGGTGCGTGTGATGCAGGCGGCCACCTTTGGTGGCCTTTTTCCTCTGTGGGCCCAGACTTACGTTGCGTTTCCTCATGTGCTGCTTATGACCTTATGTATCCTTTTGTTTGCAGGAGGATTATTGCTGGACAAAGAAAAACGCAGTGGAGGTAGATGGATAGCGGGCGCTCTGGCTTTGCTGGCCTGGGTGCTTATGATAGGCGCCCCTGTGTTCTCGTCTGCAAATCCATACCACGCGGTGTTTCTTGCTCTGGTGGCAACGGCCCTCTCAGCGCCCTGCATCGCAATCAGCTTGAAACGGCCCAGACCAGCGGTTGCGCCGCCCGCCCTATAGTGCTCCAACAAATCGCTCAGCACAATTGACAAATTGCTCAATATGCTGAGCAAATTGCCCTAAATTATTCTGCGGCCCCAATCCCCAGGTTTATGCTGCTTGGCCCTGGAAGGTAACTCCTTGCATGCCAGTTTGCGTGCCATTTTCTCGTCAGTTCTCCACATGGGGTGTGGCTTCGTCCTTGGAAAACGTGTTACAATTTACTCAGTACAATTGACAAATTGCTCAATATAGTGAGTAAATTGTCAAGCGGGAAAGGGTGAATGATGTATCAGCGCGCGTTGGTCAGGCAGATTAAAGATCGTCTCGCGGAGGACCGTGGGTTCATACAGATAGTTGTCGGGCCGCGCCAGACCGGCAAGACCACCGCGCTTCGTCAGGCGTTGGAGCACGCTACTGCTCCGGTGCATTATGCCAGTGCAGATGACCCCCTGCTGGTGACCCAGTCCTGGCTTTCAAATGAGTGGGACCAGGCCCGTCAGCTCTACCAGACGACGGGCAAAACGGTGATCCTGGCAATCGATGAGGTTCAGAAGATCCCTGATTGGTCGGCCGTAGTCAAGATGCTTTGGGATGAAGATGCCTGGCATCAGCGTGAAATCAAAGTGGTTCTGACCGGATCATCCTCTCTACTAATCAGGAAGGGCCTTTCAGAATCTTTGATGGGGCGTTTTGAATTGCTATACTGTCCTCATTGGAGCCTTACGGAATGTCGCGCGGCGTTTAACTACGCGCTTGAGGATTTCCTGCTATTTGGGGGGTATCCGGGAAGTGCGCGCATTAAAGATGACGAGACCCGTTGGCTGCGCTATATGAGTGAAAGTATTGTCGAGCCGACGATCACTCAGGATGTGCTTATGATGCAGGAGATTCGTAAGCCCGCCTTGTTGCGCGCGCTCTTTTTGCTTGGCGCAAGTCATTCGGGTCAGGAATTGTCCTATACAAAGATACTCGGGCAGCTGCATGATGCGGGCAATACCACAACTATTGCGCACTATCTTGATCTTTTGGGCAAGGCTGGAATGTTGTGTGGGCTGGAGAAATTTGCAGGAGATCAAATCCAAATGAAGAAAAGCTCACCGAGGATGCTGGCGTTTGATACCTCGCTTATGGTGTATGCGGAAGGTGGCGGCAGGGATCGTATGCTTGGGATACCAGAGATGCGGGGGCATCTGATCGAGACTGCCGTGGGGGCTTGTCTGCTGGCGCGCGCCCAGGAGGAGGGTTTTGATCTGTACTGGTGGCGCGACAGGGGCTTTGAGGTTGATTTTGTGCTCCGTAAGGGTAGGCGAATTACTGCCCTTGAGGTAAAGAGTGGCAAAATCAAGGATACTAAGGGCAGCGACGAGTTCCTCCAACGTTATCCGGACGCCTTGCGACTTGTTGTCGGGAGCGCTAACTATCCGGTAGAGCGCTTTCTTGAAGGAGACGTTGAGCTCTTTTTAGAGTAAGCGGTAAGCGTGGTTTGTGTGTGATACAGGATCGGAGTTGATCATCAAATGAGTAAGATCGTGGTGGCGCTTGGGGGCAATGCGTTGGGGGACACTCCGCAGTCCCAGTTGGCAAACGCTCACCTTACGGCGAAGTCGCTGGCGCCGCTGGTTATTGCGGGGCACAGCCTGGTGGTCTGTCATGGTAATGGCCCGCAGGTTGGCATGATCAAGCTGGCCTTTGACACGGCAAGCGAGGCGGGCGCCGTGCCGGCTGCCATGCCCTTTGCCGAGTGCTCCGCCATGAGCCAGGGCTACATCGGCTATCACTTGCAGCAGGCTCTTGATGAAGAGATCGAGCGGGAGGGCGGCCGCGGCATCCCCGTCATCACGATGCTCACGCAGACGATCGTTGACGAGAACGATCCGGCGTTTCAGGACCCCACCAAGCCGATTGGCTCCTGCTACGATGAGAAGACCGCCAGGCGGTTGGCGGCAGAAAACGGCCAGGTCTACAAAGAAGACGCCGGGCGTGGCTGGCGCCGCGTGGTCGCAAGCCCCCGGCCCATCGACATCTACGAGACGATCAGCCTGCGCGCGCTGTTTTATGCGCGCGAAGTGATTATCGCAGGCGGGGGCGGCGGTATCCCCATCGTCAAGCGCGAGCATGGCTACGTTGGCGTCGAGGCGGTTGTTGACAAGGACTTTGCCGCGGCAAAGATTGCCGAGCTGGTCGAGGCGGACTACTTTGTGATCCTGACGACGGTCGAGAAAGTCGCGCTTAACTTCGACACACCCCAGCAGCGCGACCTCAGCCTGATCACTGCTGCGCAGGCACGTGAGTTTATCGAGCAGGGTCAGTTTGCGCCCGGCAGCATGCTGCCAAAGGTGGAAGCGGCCCTCAGCTTCATCGAAGCAACGCCGCAAGGCCACGCCATAATCACGTCGCTTGAGCAAGCGTCGCAAGCCCTTAACGGCATGACGGGAACCCGAATTATCAATTAATATAAACACTTGCTCTTTCATTCTGACAGGTTCACAATATAGGTGGGGTATAGGGTCAGTAATGTTTTTAGGGGACTGTCTTTGGAAGGAGAGACGCTTATGAAAACAGATGCGACTCTGCAAAAACCTGAAAGGGAGGGGTGCTTACCACACAGAGAAAGCCCGCCTCCTCATCCTGAAGTGAACGACCCCCTCAAACATCCCCTCTCTTCGCCGCATCGCCTGGCGGCACTCTTTCTTGCTCTTCTTTTTGCTCTTTCAATCTTTCTTCCCACGTCTGCCATTGCTGCAGGACCTACTTTGGAGCTGACACACCCGAACTATCCGGGGGGTTTCCAATACCTCTTTAATTACCAGGGCGGCAGTCAATCCAACGTGAGCTATCAGCTCAGTAGCGGATACAGCGTGCAAAGCGCATCCTGGTCAAGTAGCGTTCCGTCGGTTGCTTCAGTTACAGGCAGCGCAGAAGCTCCCGTCTTTACAGCGCTTTCAGAGGGCGCCTCAATAATGACGCTTACCATTGATACCACTACAGGCGAGCATGTAAGCGCTTCTTTTACCTACACGGTAGAAAAAAAGGGAGTCGATGCGAACGGATATATCAAGACAAGTTCTGCTCAAGTGCTCTGGGGAGCAATGCCAGGAGCACAGCTTCGCGCAAACGTGTCTTTGAACCAGACGTTAGTAGTAGATGGCAGAGCGGGAGACTACTACCGGGTCTTTTTGCCTGACGGCTTTACCTTTTTAGATAGCGACCCGGCAAAGGGTGGCTATGTACTTTGCAGCCAGGTGGCAGTTTATGCGTCTCAGGTATCTCTTGCTCCTGCAAGCGCCACGATCTATCCGGGGCAGACCCTGCCACTGACGCCTACTATCACTCCCAGCTATGCAACAGTGGGTAAAGGCTTGACTTGGTCAAGTGATAAAAGCGCGATAGCAACTGTCAGCCCCACG
>WQYT01000081.1 GCA_009781115.1 Coriobacteriia bacterium | reverse complement strand
GGTGTGACGTTTTCGACCTCAAACTCTCAGATCGCCACTATCAACGCAAGCGGGATGCTCACTGCGCGCGCTGGCGCCGGCGGCTCGGTCAAAGTTACCGGTGCGCTGAAAAGTGACACGAGCCTCTCGAGCACTTCAGTGCCGGTCTCTGTTCCGGCGACGCCCAAGCTGAGCTCTGTAGCAAACACCACCACGGGCGTTAAGTTTACCTGGGCCAAGGTCACCGGAGCGCCCGGTTACTACGTCTATCGCAAGACCGGTGCTGGCAGCTGGGGCAGGATCGCTACGATCGCCTCTGGCGCCACCATTTCATATATCGACAAGAACGCGGCTTCTGGTACGACGTACGCCTATACCGTACGCACTGCCGCCGGAAGTTTTCCGTCGATCTGCAGCGGCTATGACACCACCGGCAAGACTATTACCTATGTGGCAACCCCAAAGCTGACGAGCGCCGTAAACGCTGCCACCGGTGTCAAGTTTACCTGGGGCAAAGTATCAGGGGCCACGGGCTACCTCATCTATCGCAAGACCGGTACTGGCAGCTGGGTCAAGGTCAAGACGATCACCTCTGCCGCTACGGTTTCCTGGGTAGATACTACCGTTGCTTCTGGCGCTACCTATACCTACACGGCCTACGCTTACAAGACCAGCACAGCAAACAAAAGCGCCTATAACACCACGGGCAAAAAAGTCGTCTATGTGGCCACGCCAAAGCTGGTGTCGCTGGCTAACTCGAAGTCAGGCCCTGTCTTCAAGTGGGGCAAAGTCACGGGAGCTACCGGATACATCGTCTATCGCAAGACCGGTACCGGCAGCTGGGTAAAGCTTGCCACCATCAAGTCTGGCAGCACGGTTGCCTACACTGACAAGTCTGCTGTCAAAGGCAAGACGTACAGCTACACCGTACGCGCGTATAAGACCAGCACGGCAAACCTTAGCGCTTACAACGCCACCGGCAAGAAGATCACGGTCAAGAAGTAGGGGCAACGACTAGGAGAGGGACAGGCACTCTCCATCACACTAGCGTGACAGAGAGTGCCTGTTCCTTTTGAATGGGGTGTGTCAAGTTATACGTCCCCCTGACACGCGCAGGATGACGGGGGTGGCCTATCCAACCGGGTCGCTCTGATTTTTCCTGAAAACAACTCTGAAAAATAACTTGACAACGGGTTTGTGCTGTATTATTGTATTAGAGTATTAATACAGTAGTACAGAAGGCGGGCGCCTGCATGTTCGGGCGGCAGGCGTACTGTCAGAAAGCTACCTTGGAGGTAAGGAGGTGTATCTTGAAGTGGAACTTCAGCAATGATCACTCTATTGCGCCCCAGATCGTCGAGATGATCCAGACCGGGATTCTGGCTGGCTTTTACCCGTTGGGTTCTGCTCTGCCCAGCGTGCGCGCGCTTGCCGTGGAGGCGGGGGTCAATCCCAACACCATGCAAAAAGCGCTGGCGGAGCTGGAGGCGCAGGGGCTCCTCTACACACAGCGAACCAGTGGCAGAACCGTTACTACGGATGAAAGGCTGATCATGGAACTAAAGGAGCGCCGGGCGCACGACTATATCCGGCACTACTTTGAAGGAATGCAAAGCTTAGGTATCGCCCGTGACCGTGCGGCCGAGATGCTCGCCGCGAGCGCGAGCGCAAGCACAAGCGCAGACACAAGCGCGTCCGACACCAAGGCCACAACAACAACAACAAACACTACGGAGGTGAACTAGATGGGCACTATTTTACAAGCCCAGGGGCTTACCAAGCGCTTTGGCCAGACGACGGCGCTCGACAATGTCGAGCTTTCGCTTGAGTCGGGACGCATCGTGGGCCTGCTGGGTCCAAACGGCAGTGGCAAGACCACGTTTATCAAGATCGCAAGCGGGCTTTTGACGCCCACGGCAGGTCAGGTGCTGATAGACGGCGTCGCTCCCGGGCCACAAACCAAGGCGCAGGTCAGCTACCTGCCGGACCGGACCTACTTTGACAACTGGATGAAGGTGAGCGACTGCCTGGAGCTGTTCGCGGACTTCTACCAGGACTTCGACCGCGTCAAGGCAAACGACATGCTCCACTCGCTGGGCATCGACGCCAGCAAGACCTTCAAGACACTCTCTAAGGGGACGCAGGAAAAAGTGCAACTGGCGCTGGTCATGAGCCGTCAGGCCAAACTCTATCTGCTTGACGAGCCCATTGGCGGCGTTGACCCTGCGGCGCGCGACTTCATCTTAGATACCATCATCAGGAACTACAACGAAGAAGGCACGGTTGTCATCAGCACTCACCTGATCTCTGATATCGAGAAGGTCTTAGATGACGTCATCTTCTTATGGGACGGACGTATCGAGCGTACAGACAGCGTTGACCATATCCGCGAACAAAGCGGCAAGAGCGTTGACGAGGTGTTCAGGGAGGTCTTCAAATGCTAAGTAAGCTACTGAAATATGAATTCAAGGCAACCGCGCGTATCTTTCTTCTGACCTATGGGGCGCTGGTGGCGCTGGCGTTGGTCAACGCGGGGTTGATCACGCTGCGGACAACAAGCAGCGCGCTTTCCGGGAGCAGCCTCTATGGGTTGGCAACAACGCTGATGATGATGCTCTATGGGTTGGCGGCAGTCGCGGTGGTTATTGTGACTCTCATCATCATTCTGGTGCGTTTTTACCGGATGCTGGGCGATGAAGGCCACCTCTGGTTCACGCTGCCGGTGACCGCTACCCAGCACATTTTGAGCAAACTGATCGTTGCTTTTGTGTGGATGATCGCAAGCCTTGTGGTCGTCATCGCAAGCGTCGCTTTGGTAGTGCTGCCAACCGCATGGTATCAACACCTGGGATCTGTCGGTTCGTCCTGGAATGCTCTGGTGGCCCAGGGATTTAATCCGGGGGCCTGGACCGTTGTTGTCCTGGCTCTCCTGGTGATCTCTCTGGTATGCAGTATTCTGGAGTACTACGCGGCGATGGCCATTGGCCCCAACCTGCTTAAGAGTCGTCTGGGTGGGAGCGTTCTTACTTACGTTATCTTCTACTTTGCCCTTGAGCTGATTAATCTTGGGGTCCTGATGGTCTTGTCCTTTGGCGTAAGCGGCAAGTTTAGCAACATTAACTTTGCTATTTCTGACACCGGCATGCTGTCGACCGAAACCGCCTCGGCGATAAACAGACTGGTGAGCACAACCAGCCTTACCGTCGGAGTCGAATACCTTGTTCTGGCAGTCGTGTTCTTCTGCCTTGCCCGCTACTTCATGACCCGCAAACTCAATCTGGCCTGAGAGGCGAGCCCGGCGAGCCCGGCAGCAGCCGGGGCAGCAGGCAGCACAGCCGGGCAGCAGGCGCCAGCCACGGGAGGAGGCCCCAAGCCCCCTCCCGTGTGCTGTCAAAAGCTACTATCTGCCATCATCAATCAGGCGCAAGACCGTCTCTGCCTGATCAAGGCGTCCTGCGCACGCCAGCCACTCTGACCATATCGACAGATCTTCTGCTTCGCCTGTAATCGCGGCCAGGTTCTCACTGCGCGCTATCCACTGGGATAACTGAGGTTCATGGACTCCCATGCCCAGGTAGCCCATAGCGTCACGGTGCAACTTTCTCCGTAGTGCTATGAGGTTGTATTTTGCACCCTGCGATGCCTCCTGACAACGCTGCTCCAATACTATGCGCACCGGGCTGGGCAGTGTCATAAAAAGCTCAGCGTTACCGGATAGTATCCCGGAGAGCGCATCATCTGCTTCGCCAAGCAATGTGGCGTCGTTGGCTTGTGAGCCCGCAATACCAGCGAGGCGTTGTGTGTGCCGAAGGGCGGCGTCGGGGTCAAACCACGCCGAGAGAAAGCTCACAACCAGCTTAACAGGTTGGTCAATAACGTCTTTTGCCTGAAATGCCAGACGAGTCAGGGGCTCGGACAGCTCATAGTATACCCGCCTGCCATCAAGAAGGTGAGTCCAGGAAGTTTCAACTGGCTCTATCCAATGAGCCTCTTTTAACTCTCCTGCCGTACGGGCGGTACTACGTTCGGGCAGCTGAGCCCGTTCGGCAATCTCTTGAACGTGAAGCGGGTGATTTGCTTCTGCAAGTTCGCTGATAACAAGGCGCTGTTGCGGGGTAAGCGACATAAGACGATCCCGATAGTACGGCGCAAGGTCATCGAAGCTGGCATAGAGCAGCTCGGCTATAGCTATATGCTGCAGGCTATCAGGAGTCATAACCTCACTGAATATTGACCAGATGCGCGGATAGCTGCCTGCCAGAGCGCTGATAATCTTTAATCTCTTTACCGCTTGTTTGCCTTCAAGATAGTGGGCAAGTTCTTTGTTGCCCTGCAGGCGCGCAATGTTTATAAGCATCTGCTGCGCCTGCTCATCTTTTAAAGGCGGCAAACTGACGACCGAGAAGAAACAATAAAAAGGACTGGCTTGATCATTGATACTGCGACCCAGTACCGGCGTCGTCGAAATGAGCAAGAGGCTGTTTGAAGTCTGGAGGTAGTGTCGGAACTTGCGCTGCCCGTCAGTGCCGATTTGGTTGAAGACCTCGTCAAGATTTTCAATCAGTACTACAATTGGCCCGTCGGCTTGCGCCATTTGGTCGAGCGTGAATTCCAGATTATCAGCATCCAGTCCCGCCTTTTGATCGGCCTTGATGGACGTGACAAGGGCGGCCAGCAGGCGCGGATAGGAAGTGATCGTAATCGGATCTTCGGGCAGGCGTGCAATTTGGATTCGTGTGCCACTGTCAATAGCGTCATGCAATCGATAGTAGAGCAGCGCTAACAGATGGGTCTTGCCTGCGCCGTGGGGCCCGACAATAAGAGTATGAACGCGAGACTCAGCCTCCGCTATCTGCAGCGCGCGCTCCAGCAGATCGTCCAAAATGGGCTGGTGCGCAACAAATATCTTTTCAAGCTGTTCCCGAGGTGTCTGCCAGGGAGTAAACCGGGATATTCGTGCCATATTTCAGAACAACTCCCTTCGCCGCTGATAGATAGTTTTGATCAGGGGATAGCGCCATGATACTTCAGTCTGGTTACCGCTTGTCCGCGCAATGAGGTAGTGATCATCGCGCAGGCTGTTATAGGTAGCAATAAACTGCTCACGATCAAATGAGTCGCCGAAGGCCGTCTTTATGGCAGATTCAAGATCGTGAAAAGCTGTCCATTCGTCACCGCGCGCAATGTGGTCAAGAATTCTGAAAGCCATATCAACATTTTGAGCATAGTACAACTTAATACGAGTAACGTAATGGGTCACATCTCTGCTTTGGTCACGATCATTAATAAAATCGTTGAAGCACTCTGTCGCTTCCGGAATTTCTATGAGAGCGTGAGCTGCTGAACATCTTCCGGCATCGTAACGCATCATGTCGAACAACTTTTGAATGACTGAGGGGAAGGCATCCGTTATCTCAACTATATGCGCTACCGTTTCTGGACTTATGGGCCGCTCTATGCCCAAGGCGAGACGGTTGGCTAGTTGTTTGGCATCGCCATATGCAAGCGGACCAAACTTAAGGGTATTTAAGTCATTAACCGTGTCTGATGATGTTCCAATGATCGAAAAGATATGATGAAAACCGATTGATCCAGCTACAATCCAATGGATGTTTTGGGTGGTGTTTCGCAGGTGCCTCAGCCGCTGGAGCAGGTTATGAGCATCGTGGGTACCGCAGTTCTCAGATATTGACAATACGGCGTCAGCCACCTCATCCATGGCGATTATCAACGGAACAGCTGCATGATCGTCGTTGTCCGCAGCGAGATCATGATCCAATTGAATCAGCAGATCCTCCATAATAGTAATGGGCGTTTTTTTCGAAGCGCGGACAGCAGCTTTCAGGCTTAACGGACCTTTTGAAACCCCCACTTCCATGTTGTCAAATAACGCGGTAAGGCTCGCAAAGAACTTTTGCGGAAGACTGCGACAGGCGGCTAACGCGTTAGCGGTTTTAGTCAGGAATTCTTCTGTTGAGTCAACGCCTTGATAGTCAATGAACACAACTCGGAAACGCCCCTCAGCTTCCTGCTTGCGGGTAAACGTCCGCATCCAAAATGTCTTACCCATCCGACGAGGATCTGAGAGAAGAATATTCTGTCCAGCAAAAAGCAGGTCCTCGGCTTGTTTGGTGGTATCTTTACGGCCGACAAAGTTTTTTGGATCACGCTCAGAGCCTGGGTTCGGGATAATCGGTTTTTGCTGTTCGCACATGGGCGCGATCTCCTTTCTGTTATACTCATGATTACGCGTATAATTATACGCGCAGATGTGAGTATAAATATACACGCGATTGCGAGTGTAGTCAAGCAGGCAGGCAGGGCACAAGGGCGCAGTCGCACAGTCGCGCGTACAGTCGCGCGCAGCTGTCTTCGTGAGTTTGCGTGACAATTACCCCAGGGGTAATTGTCACCAGCTGGAGGTGACAAACACCCCAGGGGTAATTGTCACCTATTGCCTTTTCGTATCCGCTACACTTGAAAGTGATGATTTCTGCTACTGACATAGGCGCGTTGGGCGGCGCGGTCGCTGGCGTAAGCCTGCGCCTGACGTCGGGGGAGTACGTGGCCCTGTTGGGCGCAAACGGCTCCGGCAAGTCAACGCTGCTCAAGGCGCTGCAGGGACTGATCGACCTTGACGCCGGGCAGGTCCGCATCGAGGGGCTTGACCCGTTTGCGGATGCGCAGACTCTGGCGGCGCGCCAGAAGGTCGGCTATGTGCAGCAACGTCCCGATGACCAGATCGTGGCGACTTCGGTCGAAGACGATGTGGCTTTTGGGCCGGAGAACCTGGGGTTGCCGCGTGAGGAGCTGCGCGAGCGGGTGACCGAGGCGCTGGCGGCAGTCGGGCTCTCTGGTTTTGAGGCGCGCGAGCCCCACACCTTGAGCGGCGGGCAGAAGCAGCGGCTGGTCATCGCAGGCGCGCTTGCGTTGCGCCCGAGCTATCTGCTGCTCGATGAGCCGACTTCGCAGCTTGACCCGCAGGCGCGTGATGAGGTGCTGGCGATCCTTGACGCCCAGGTGGCGCGGGGCTGCGGTGTGCTGCATGTGACGCATGACCTGGCTGAAGCGCGGCGCGCCCAGCGTATTCTGGTGCTGCACGAGGGGAAGCTGGTGTTCTTGGGCAGCTACGATGAGCTGCTGGGGCGCAGGCCGGAAGAGCTTGCGACCTGGGGCATCGAGCTCGAGATGCCTCAGTATCAGTGTGCCGCGTATCAGCCCCCAACGATGTCATCCTGCGCGCAAGCCGCAGGATCCAGTCTGCGGGTTGAACTGGAAAGTCTGGATTCTGCGACTAATGCGCAGAATGACAAAACGGAGTCGGCGCTTGCACTTGCCGATGTCTCGCTCACCTACGAGTCCGGCGACCAGCGCATCAAGGCGCTGCGCAGCGCGAGCCTGGCGCTGGCGCCTGGCGAGTTCGTCCTGGTGCGCGGTGCCACGGGCAGCGGCAAGTCCACGCTGCTGAACCTCATGGCTGGCTTCTTGGAGCCCTCTGCAGGCACAGCCACCATCGACGGCGAGCCCCTGACCCTGAAGGCCACGCGCGGGCAGGTGGGCTTCATCTTTCAGGACAGCGAGGCTCAGCTCTTTGCTGAGACGGTGCTTGATGACGTGGCCTTTGGGCCGCGCAACTTCGGGGTCGATGAGCAGGCGGCGCGCGACCGTGCAGCTGAGGCGCTGGCCGCGGTCGGCCTTGACCCGGAGCGCTTCGGCCAGCGCTCTCCCTTCCAGCTTTCCGGCGGCGAGGCGCGCCGCGCGGCGATCGCCGGGGTGCTGGCGCTGCATCCGCGCTACCTGCTGGCTGACGAGCCGACTTCGGCGCTTGACGCCGCTGGCCGCAATGCCGTGCGCCGCTTGCTGGCAGAGGCGACCGCGCATGCCGGCGTGCTCGTGGTGACGCATGCTCCCGAGCAGTTCGCGCAGATGGCGACCCGCTGCTACGAGCTGGTCGACGGTCAGCTGCGTAGCGCTGATGACAAAATTACCCCAGATGACAAAATTACCCCTGGGGTAATTTTGTCATCTGGGGTATTTTTGTCAGGAGCACGCTGATGGCCAGCGCGCGCCCCACGATCACGATCGGCAGCTACCTGCCGGGCGCTTCGATACTGCATCGGGCTGATCCGC
>WQYT01000080.1 GCA_009781115.1 Coriobacteriia bacterium | reverse complement strand
TTGTATGTGCCCCGCAGCGGGGGCAGCGGGGGCAGGGGGGGCAGCGGGGGCAGCGGGGCAGACCTCCGGCGCGGCGCGCTGGTTGGGCGCGTCCAGCGCATCACCGGGCGCTTCACGGTGGACGTGCGCGACGCCGCCCGCTGGGAGGAAGTCGCGCGCGCCCTGGCCGCAGTCCCGGGAACAAGCTCGGTGACCATGGCCTATCGGGGGGGCCGCGACCTCGGCGAGATCGAGGCGCTGGCTCTGCGCTGCTTTACCGAGGCGCTGCCGGCTGCCAGCTTCCGCGTGCGTGCCAAGCGCTCAAATACCGACTTCCCGATGACCAGCATGGACCTGGCGCGCCACTTAGGCGACGTCCTGATTGCCGCGCACCCCGTGCCGGTCGCGATGAAGGGCGCAGAGCTGGAGATCCAGGTCACGATCGTGGGCGGCGCCTCGTATGTGTCCGCGCGCCGCATCCCGGGCGTAGGCGGCCTGCCGGTGGGGTCCTCGGGGCGCGTGGTCTCGCTGCTGTCAAGCGGCATCGATTCCCCCGTGGCGACCTGGCGGGTGCTGCGGCGCGGCGCGGTGGGCATTGGCCTGCATTTCTCAGGCCGCCCGGCCACAAGTGACGCATCGGAGCGCCTGGTCGCAGAGATTGGCGAGGTCCTGGCCCGCACGGGCGGGCTCGCAAAGATTATGATCGTGCCCTTTGGCGACATCCAGCGAGAGATTGCCGCCCGGGTCTATGCGCCGCTGCGCATCCTGAGCTATCGCCGCATGATGCTTGCGGTTGCCTGCGAGCTGGCCCGCCGCGAGCAGGCGCTGGCGCTGGTGACGGGGGAGTCACTGGGCCAGGTGGCGTCCCAGACGCTGGAAAACATCGCGGTGGTAAGCACGGCTGCCGACCGCCCCATCCTGCGCCCGCTGATTGGCTCAGACAAGCAGGAGATCATCGCCGACGCGCGCCGCATTGGCACCTACGACCTTTCGATCCAGGACGCGAGCGACTGCTGCACGCTGTTCATGCCACCCCAGCCAGAGACGCACGCCAGCTTTGAGGCGATGGAGCAGGCCTGGTCCCTGCTGGACGTCGAGGCCTCCGTAGCCGCCTGCCTGGAGTCGATGACCGCCATAGAGTACCCCTGCCGCAACTACACGCGCTGCGCCACTTCGGGCAAAGGCGCGGGGCGCCCGACCGAATCACAATAGGCATGAAAACATTCGTCATTCTGCGCGCAGTCGCAGAATCCAGTTTTGACAGGTCACGCTCATGAAGACGGCGTTCTCTCTGCTGGCTATGGCCTGTTCGCTTTCGGGCGCGGTGGTCTATGTCATCAGCGTGCTTAAGCGCCGCGCGCGCCCGCAACGCATCACCTGGCTGCTCTGGGCGATCTTAGGGGTGGTCTATCTGCTGGCGGCCATCCGCAGCCACGGCAACGTGCTCTACACTTTTGCCTCCTTCATGGGGCCGTGTCTGATATTTCTCCTGGCCCTGAAGTTTGGCACGGGCGGCACCAGCAAGCTCGACATCATTTCGCTTGTGGTCGCGGTGTTTGCGTTGGTGCTTCTGGCCTTCACGCGTGGCCCGATGATCAGCCTGCTGCTCTGCCTGTTTGTTGACGCGATCGGCGCAGCGCTTACCATCATCAAGATCCTGCATGACCGGAGCTCTGAGCCCAAGTTCACGTGGCTGCTCTCCGCGAGCGGCGGCGGCTTTGCGCTGTTGGGCCTGCATGACTACCACCTGGTAAACCTGCTGTTTCCCGCTTACATCCTCATCCTGGGAATGATAACGTTTATCCTGGTAAAACCCCAACACACCCGGTAACAGCCAGAAAATTGAACACCTGATCATTCAGTGACCTCAGCTGACAGAATTACCCCAGGGGTAATTCTGTCAGCTGAGGCGCGCCGGGTCGTCGCGCCCTACGCAGCCGTTGCCAGGCAGAGCCATCATAGCTGGCGCCAGAATAAACAGACCAAAGGGGGTCGATGATCCTGACAGAATTACCCCTGGGGTAATTCTGTCAAAGACGCTACAATCGCTCCTAGCCCAGCCCTCAGCCCCAATTTCGCAACATTCTGCACTTTTCTGGGGGAAACTTCCAAAAGACGCTAAATAGCGCATACTTTTTCTATATACTCTAATTCGGGAGAAGCAAAGTGGAAGTGGGAGTATAGGCGGGCGCCGTGCAGAAGGCATTTGGCCCACACAAAACCTTGTGACAAAAAATTTTCAACGGATCTTGTAATTCCTGGCGCCATTTTGCAACTACTTATATGTAAGGGCGTTTGCCGCAGGTCGCGAATCGCGAGTCGCAACTTAAACGCAAGCGCTAAAACAGGGATGTCAATCAGGACGTAAGAGGGAGTACGAGGAACGCTGTGAGTAACGAAGTTCACGGAAAGTCCACTGAAAGACCCGACGCAGAGCCCACGGAAAGGCTCGCAGAAGGATCCACCACAAAGCCCACGGAAAGGCCCGCCACCGGGTCCGCAGAAAGATCCACCACTGGGTCCATCGCAGAGCCCACGGAAAGGCCCACCACTGGGTCCACCACCGGGCCCGCCGCACGGCCCGCCACCGGGTCCGACGCAGAGCCCGCCGCAGGGCCCGCCACTGGGTCCGCAGAGAGATCCACCACCGGGTCTACCGCAGAGCCCACGGAAAGGCCCGCTACCGGGTCCGCAGAAAGATCCGCCACCGGGCCCACCACCGGGCCCACCACCGGGTCCGCCGCACGGCCCGCCGCAGAAAGGCCTGCTGGAAGAAAAACCGCCGCAGAACGTTCTGCCGCACGGGCTGCCAGGAGGTCTGCCACAGGAAAGTCCGCGCTAAGCCAGGCACAGCTGATCGAGCTGGTCAACCGCGCGCGGGAGGGCGATTCCCACGCATTCTCAAAACTCTACAACATCTACTTTAACCGCGCGTATTACACCGCCTTCAAGATCGTGCGCGATGAGTCCGCCGCAGAAGAGGTGGTGCAGGAGTCGTTTTTGCGCCTGCTGACCAACCTTGATACGCTGCGCGAGACAAAGCGCTTTGAGAGCTGGTTCTTCTCGATCGTTTACCGCCAGTCCAGGTACTGGATTCGCGAGAACATGACCCCGGCGCCGACCGTTGCGCTGGACACCCTGCGCGAGGACAGCGACGAGATCCCGACCGTCCTGGACACGGAGTTCCTGCCGGCAGAAGCGCTGGAGACCAAGGAGGATCGCGAGCTGCTGCTGCGCCTGATCGACGACCTGCCCGACGCGCAGCGCATCGCGCTGGTCCTGCACTACTACGACGAGCTTTCCGCGCCGGAGATTTCAGAGGTGCTGGCTGTAAGCGCGCCGACGGTCAACAAGCGCCTCTATGACGCCCGCGCCTCGCTCAAGGCGGGCTTCAGCCACGCCACGCGCATCGCAAACTATCAGATAGATTCGCAGAGCGAGACCCTGGTCGTGTCCCAGCTTCTGCAAAGCGAGGTCCCGGCAAAGCGGGTGGAGCAGGTGCGGGAGCGCACCGACGCCCGCATGGCGGCGCTGCTGCCCACGTTGTTGTCAACGCCGGTGGCAAACAAGGCGCTGGCCTCGCGCGCCCAGGCCTTTTTGGAGGGCGGGCGCAACACGGCCACCGGCGGCAAAGCGCTGGCAGGGGCAGGAAAGCTGGGCGCCCAGCTGAGCACCAAGGTCGTCTGCCTGGCGGCAGCCACCGTGGTGGTGGCCGCGGGCGCCGGCGTCGGCTACGCGCTGCATCATTTAGCCAGCAGGCAGCAGGCCGCGCCCCGCGCGGCGGCGGCGGCAACGTCTGGCGCGCAGCAGGCAACGCAGCAGGCCGCAGAGAGCAGCCCCGCTGCGCAGCAAAAGCTGGCGGCGCGCGACACCACCTCCGTCACACAGCCCGCAAAAGAAGCGACAACAGCCGTCGCGACCGCGGCCTTGCCCGCTGCCGCGGCGTCTGTGCCGGTTGCCAGCAGCCCCATAATCATCCTGGCCCACCCAACCCTGACCTATGCGGCAGGGACTGCGATCGACGCGGCCCGCATCATGGCCGACTGCAAGGCAAGCCTGCAATCACAAGCGGGCAAGGAGATATCGGTACGCGTAAGCGGCCTGGACCTCATCGACTTTAAAACCCCGGGCGCCTACCATCTCTACCTGCACGCAACCGACAGCGCCGGCAACCAAATAGAAACCGCCGTAATAAGAATCCAGATCGAGTAACCAAGCATGACCCGCCCCGCACTGGGCAAACCGCCCGGTTAGGCAAAGGCCATGTAGGGCGCGACGACCCGGCGCGCCACCGGAACTGGGCAAACCGCCCGGTTAGGCAAAGGCCATGTAGGGCGCGACGACCCGGCGCGCCACCGGAACTGGGCAAACCGCCCGGTTAGGCAAAGACTCTGTAGGGCGCGACGACCCACTGCGGAGCGCCCGGAAAACAGTCCGGTGGACTGTTTTCAGCGGAGCAGGGGCTTGCCCCCCGCGCCTTGTTCGGAGTAGCAAAGACATATCCCCCCGGTCATTCTGCGCGAAGTCGCAGAATCCAGCGGGATAACGCAAGGACCTGGATCCTGCGACTAACGCGCAGGATGACATAACAAAACCGTAACCCAAGCGCACCGTGCGCTTACCAAGGAAGAAGCAAGAGGGATCCCTCAAGGGGGGGATTAATTTGGAGGAGGACCATACATGAGAACACGTAAACCATCACCACGGGACAATTCTAAGCCCGTCATTGCGAGGGAGGCCGCCCCATCCCCGTCATCGCGAGGAGATTTTCCTGTCATTGCGAGGAGCGGCGAAGCCGCGACGCGGCAATCCAGTAATTTGCGAGCGACAGCGAGCAAGTCCGCAGGCCGCCCGCGGCAATCCAGCAACCTGCGCCGTCGCGCCCTGATGATGGTCCTTTCAGTAGCGATGCTCCTGCAACTGATTGCCCCCGCGGCAACCCCCCAGGTGGCCAGCGCAGACACCCCGTCTGCAAACAACACCACCATCGCCACGTGGGTGCGTACTTCCTCTACTATGGAGCAGTCTGGATCCGAAGACTTCATCAAAGCTTCAAACCTCCCCACCTACACCGACCCAGTCAACGGCATCCTGCGTTGCAAACCAAACGCGCTCTGCGGCCAGGACATCACCCAGCAAGTCGAAGTGCGCTTAGATGTGAATTGGAGGGAGCCCATCCCCGGTGGCACGATCACCTTCACGGTGCCCTATGGAACGAGCGCGGTGACCTTAGCGGGCGATGCCATTACTGCTGCCAATGCAGCGTCAGTCTCTTTGCAGGCACGCGGCACCGCCGCCAACCAGGCAGCCCCGGGTCAACCTCGCATTTGCACGATCACCTTAAAGAGCGACATGACCCCCAGTTCGATGTTTAATGTCGGCTATACGCTTACCTATACAAATGGTAGCCAAAACTTCGATGGTGACACCGGAGACCTGACCCCACACCTTAACCAGAGCGGAACTGAGATCGCCGTAGGCGAAGCACTGAGTGTAACTACCGCTTGCAAGTCTATCTTCTATCCTTGTTTACAGCTTACAAGTAGCATGCGCGATCTACCACGTATTGGTCCTAATCCCAATTTTGCCACAGATGTTATCCCCTTTCTCTCACCAACTACTGCCCAGACCGCCAAAGTTGGCCCGACCTATGTGTTGAGCCCGGGTATTTTGACTCATATGCCAGATGCGCGGGCAGACTATACCGCTGCTGGCGGCTACTATTCTGCCTCTACCCCCAAGACCTTAAAGATCACGGTGACCTTACCCGCAGAAGCTACGTTGGCGCCAACGCAAGCAGCGACATTTTCTAACTATGATCAGTCAACAGTAAACATTGCCGGGCAGGATCATATTGTGCTGACAACATCGGCAACTACTGGTTTGAGCTATGCTGCATTTCAAAGCACTATTCGACCTGCTGCTCCCAATATTGCTGTTATCTACACAGCCCCTCCAGCCGGAGGCGCTTCTTCGTATAACTATGATGTCAAAGCAACGGGTACCTGGTATGACGATAGTTCCTTTCCTGAAGTCGAGAGCTCAAATATCACGCAGCTCTACAGCACCGACGTGGTTAGGGTAAACTATACTGCCACTGCACAATCTCGTGTTACTTATGCGCCTTCACCAGATTATCCGGGGAATTCCTATACGCCAACAGATTATTTTGGCAGCTACACTGAGTCTGCCTACTTTGCTCTTGGCGATTACACAACTCTGAACTATCAGCTTGCCAACAATTCAACTGCCGGTGAAGCCGCCCTTGATGACGTGAGTTACACAATTCCTTTCCCTTCAGGCGACCTACTCGATATCAGCGACTTTATTGTCAACTCCACTATTACAGCAAACCCCCTGGTCAAAGATTATCTGGATAAGATGATCGTGACCTATTCAGACAATGATTCTGCTGCCTTCTCTTTTGATGATCCAACTATCTTTAGTCAAACAGTAACAATGAACGGAGGAGGTACCACTCTTTATCCTAACGGCTATGTCACCACAGCAGCGCCAGCTAACTGGATCATGAACGGCAAGGCTGATTCGGTCTATATCACGCAGATTAAGATTACACAAAAGCAACCGCTTGCATATGGGGATACTGTCAGCTTTAACTTCAAAGCACACCTGAGAAACAAGCGTCACAGCGGGCCAGATATCATCCCGGGTACTGACACGGTACAAACGCAGATGACTACAACAGCGACACCAGAAGATGGCACGAGTACGCCTCAGGATAAGAGTGCAACAGCCAGAACATATCCCATCTATGCAACGACTGATGATGTTCCTTTAGGGAAAGCGCGTTTTACCTCTCTAGCTAACTTCGTCGGCCTGGCGTCAAACACTTCCGCAGGCGTTGAGATTCCGGTTAGTAATGCTATCGGATATAATACGCCATCAGTCAACTACAATGCTCGCGTTCATAATCTGACCATCTGGCTTGCTGTACCGGACTACTTGCAGATCGATGCCTCAAGCCTTACGCTTTCGATTGGCTCAGGAACAGCATCAGGAGTAGGAAGTGTGCCAACGGGAGCTAACTTGCGTCAGGTGCCAACAAGTAATGCGCAGATTCATCCGGTCGATACCTCACACGCAGGCGTCAACCTTTATGCGATTACCTACTACGGGGACCTGCATGCGCTTCAGGATTGGTATTTGCGCGTTGACTATAAGCTGATTATCCCTGATGGAACACCAGCGAAAGTTAATGCGCCAATTCAGGCTTTCTTTACGGCAGAAGGCGTTTCGGGTGCTTGGGGTTTGAATGGTAATAGCAACTTAGGCGATCCTTATGATCTTGATGGCGATGGTGACACGGCTGCCAACATCATGGCCCGGCAGACCACCTTCACCATCTTGGTCCCCTCAATCATCTCTAACACCACGGTTGCCAATGGCGACCAGGAAGCATCCACCACCTGGAAGAAAGACGGCTTCAATATCCCTTCGTCTCCGTGGGCGGTCAGTAATCTGGCGCGTGCTAAAGGCACTGCTACTCTGCGCTCGACGGTTTCAAATGGAACAGGAACGTCTTGTAGCGGGACCATCTATACGGCGCTTCCGTCAGGGGATTTCACACCAAGCCTTACTGGCGTCAGTCTTAATCAGGTATCTCTGGTAACCGGTATCAGTGCGGCAGCTTCTGCAACCTATGCCTATACCACAGTCACGGGTACTGATCCTGACTTGATCAGCAGTTGGACTACTTTTACTGATCCAGCAGATGTACCGGCAAATGCAACCTATCTGCGTTTCACTGGTATTACCCTGCCTCCAAGCACGCGGGTAGATGTTGTAACTACCTACAAGATCCCAGATGACGCAGAGCAGGGAGAAATAGTACGCGCCAATGAAGTAGCCGATCTCGATACCATAGACGGACGCTACTACGCCACCACTAACTCAGCAGGCTTTGTGATCTCTAAACCGAGCTATATTGTGAACTACTACCAGGACAGCGTAGACAGCGCCAACCTGATTGGCTCAAGCGATGAGATTGACGCGGTGGTAGGCAGTACCGTCGATCTTGCTTCAGGTACTGCTAACGGACAACTAGACTTTAAGCGTCCCCCAGGATATAAAGAAGGCAAACAGCAGTCTGCTCCCTTTATCGTGCGTGATGCTACAGGAACTATCCCTGATCTTGCAACCGGTAACTGCAACATCATCGATGTGCTTTATACCAACTCAGTCTATACCGTACACTACGATGCTAATGGGGGTACTCCTTCAACGTATCTGGACTCAGACATGCTGCTTTGGGATAGCTCGGGCTTTTTGCCTACTACCTCTCCTGAACGGACAGGCTATACCTTCAATGGCTGGAAAAGCCCTGATACAGACGTCATAGCAGGACCTAGCACTCCTTATAGTGATCTGGTTGCTGATGATTCAGTAACAGAAGTAACGCTTGTCGCTGACTGGACTCTTAATACCTATACGGTAAAATATGACGCAAACACCATTGATACTGACGGCAATACGCTGGTGGGTACAGCTTCAGGCACAATGACAGACTCCACCCACAGCTATAACGTTGCCAAGACACTTACTACAAATAGCTACACTCATGCAGGATATTCCTTTGCTGGTTGGAACAGCAAGGCAGATGGAACTGGTACTGCCTACAGCGATGAGCAGTCAGTAATCAATTTGACTCTTACCAATGGTGCAACAGTAACGCTCTATGCTCAGTGGACACCTCTAACTGATACGGTGACCTATCATGGCAACACCAATACCGGAGGCACAGAACCTGCTTCTCAAAACGTAAAGACCGGCGCTTCTTTTACGGTGGCAGCCGCAGGAACCTTAGAAAAGTCTGGCTATACCTTTACCGGCTGGAACACGGCTGCTAATGGCTCAGGTACTGCTTATGCTGCAAGTGCCGTAAAGACCATGCCTGCCGGTAACCTTGACCTGTATGCCCAGTGGTTAGAAGATTCTGCAACACCCTATACCGTCTATCACTATCACGTAGATGGCTCAGGGGTTGCAGACAGCACACCATTTGATACCGATAACTCAGCAGGGGTTACAGGCGACAGGGCAGACGCCATAGCAAAGACGGGTCTTACGGGCTATACCTATGATCCAAACTTTGCAGGAACGCTAGCTTCTGGCGTTATCACCGGTGACGGCCTGTTGGTACTAAAGCTGTACTACCCGGT
>WQYT01000079.1 GCA_009781115.1 Coriobacteriia bacterium | reverse complement strand
TCATCGCACAAAAGCGGCAGGCCGGTCGTGGTCTTGGCGCCGGAGACGACCCAGTCGTTTGAGCCGTTGAAGGGGTCGGGAGAGAACTGCGCGGCAGATGCCAACTGCTGGGCGATGTTGGTGGTAAGCCCCGCGGTGATCGTCATGTCCTTGCTGGCGAGGATGGTCGGCGCGCCCGTTGCGGGCCACTCCTGGACCAATTCCTGCGCCTGCTCTTTGGGGAAGTTGTCATAGAGGTACTGGCGAAACGCCTGGGCGTTCCAGTGTCCGCCGAGGTCATAGGCCATGTACTTGCCGATGGTCAGCGTGTCGATGGGCGTCCAGGGCTGGGGCGTGTAGCCCAGCAGCTTGAATTCGGGAGAGAAACCAGAGCTTTTGGCCTGCGTAATGTAGGCGTTGACGCCATCGCTGAAGGCCTGGAGCTTGTCGACCGTGTCCTGTGGATAACCGGGCAGTGATGCCTCGGCAGCGCGCTGCAAGCCGTACGTGCGAAAGGTCTTGTCGCTTTCGACGGCCATGCTCCCGAAGACCTCGGAGAGCTTGCCCTCCGATTGGCGCCGGCTCAGATCCATCTGGAACAGGCGATCCTGCGCCTCGACATACCCCTGCGCCATGTACAGGTCATGGAGGTTGGCGGCCGTGATGTGCGGTGTGCCATCCTTGTCGCGGATGACGGTGACCTTGCTTTGCAGGCCTTTGACCGAAAGGGTTCCCTTGGTCTGCGGCAGGCCTGAGTTGGTGTAGCTGTTGAGGAAGAGAGCGCCAGCTGCAAGGATGACCACCACAACTCCCAGGATGATCCACGGCCAGCGGCGGTGTTTCTTATGCTTGGGAGCGGGGGATGGCTCCTCTGGCTCTGGTCCTGATTTTGGTTCTGGCTCGGCCTCTGTTGGGCGCGGCTCTTCTGCGGCCTGCGCGGCGGGCTTTTGAACTCCTTGCTGGCTTGAGTCGGGCGTGTGATCTTTACTCATGGGTGCTCCTTCGTCGATTCAACCGGGTAGGAATCAGTATACGAGGAGATACTTAGATAGTCAAACTAATAATCTGCAAAGAGACGTAGCATTATCGACGGTAAGTCCCTGCGCGTGCATTGTTTTTTCGGAAGTCTGTCGCATCAATAGCGTTCTTGTCAGGCGACTATCACTCATGTTTTGTGTTAAAAAGTAAATAATTCGCCCATATTTTTGTAGTTCTTAAGAAAAACTCGCTCTAATTTTTGTAATTTCGATTGCTATTCCTACTCAAAGGTCTTATAGTAGTCATTACAGAATGTGTTTCATGAAACTAGGGGAGAACGTTAATGACGTACCTGGATCGAAAAGTAGATATCTTTCTTTCGAACTGGAAAAGCGATGCCGGTAGAAAGCCTCTTATTATCAAGGGGGCTCGCCAGGTTGGCAAAACAGAATCAATAAGCAGATTTGGAGCCGGGCATTACGAGAACGTCATCGTCCTCAACTTCGTAGAAGAGCCTAAGTATAAAACGATAACAGCGGATGGATATAAGACGGATGATATCATCAGGAACATTTCTCGTCTCGACCCCTCAAAGCGGTTTACGGCGGGCAAAACACTTATATTTTTTGATGAGCTGCAGGAGTTCCCCGATATTTCAACCGCACTGAAATTCTTTCAGATAGACGGGCGCTTTGATGTGATATGCAGCGGCTCGTTGCTTGGCATTAATTACAAAAAGATCGAGAGTACCAGCGTTGGGTACAAAACTGACTACGAGATGCGGTCGCTTGATTTTGAAGAATTTCTTTGGGCCAGAGGCTACCAGGATGCCTTCATTAGCGACCTGCTGGAGCACATGAAAAAACAGAGACCGCTCAATGATGCCTTGATGTCTGTTTGCAGTTCATTGTTTCTGGATTTCTGCATACTTGGCGGTATGCCGGCGGTTATTCGGGAGTATATCGATAAAGGGACTTTTGAAGGGTCGCTTGATAGTCAACACCAGATTGTCGCTGACTACAAAGAAGATGTCCGGAAATATGCTGAAGGGCTGGATCAAACGAGAATACTTAATGTGTTCAACCATATCTCTCTACAGCTTGCCAAAGAGAACAAAAAATTTCAGATATCAAAGATTGCATCTGGCGCGCGCTTCAAGGATTATCGTGGATGTATCGAATGGCTCAATGATGCGGGGTTGATCAACATTTGCTATTGCCTGAATTTTCCGGAACTTCCGCTCCGGGGAAATTATGACGAAACAAAGTACAAGATCTATTTCGCTGATAACGGCATACTCGTCTCTTTGCTCGACGAAGAGTCTCAGGAGGATCTGAGAACCAATAAGAATCTCGGTGTCTATAAAGGTGCGCTTTATGAGAACATTGTTGCTGATGCTCTTGTAAAAAGTGGATACGAGCTCTACTACTATAAACGCAGTGACTCGACTTTAGAGGAAGATTTTTTTGTCAGGACAGCATCGGCGCTTATCCCGCTTGAAGTGAAGTCGAAAACTGGGCGATCAAAGTCTCTCCGAACACTAATAGAGAGCGACAAGTATCCAGATATATGCTATGGCATCAAACTTTCTGGCGGAAATATCGGGTATGCGGATAAGATATACACCTTCCCTTATTTCTGTACGTTCCTGCTGAAGAGATACCTGCGCGAACAGCAGGAGGGATAGCCCTTACTATCCCGCTTGCCCCTTATTTGTGGATACAGAGCCTTTTGGTGGGAGCGCTTCATGTTTTGCCGGAGTGCTTGAACTGTTCCGTGGTTGTCCCAATTGTAGTGGACAGAAGCTTGCTCAGGGCTTGTTCGGATCAAGAACTTTCAGGAATTCGTGGGGCGTGATCGCGCGGACGGGGAGTTTCTTGAAGTCGTTGGTGTTGCGGGTAATCACATACTTGAGCCTCAGGCGCGCCGCTGCATAGGCAATAACCGCGTCCTCAAAATCGGGGACCTTACAGCCGAGGCTATGCGCGCCGTAAATATCCAGCGCGTCGATGTCAGCAATCTCAAACAGTCCCAATATATTATCAAGAGCATCGTGGGCGGCCTGAGCGCTCCCCAGGTTTTTTCGTAAAATATAGAAAAGATCAGTGATG
Source organism: Coriobacteriia bacterium (assembly GCA_009781115.1). Classification (GTDB taxonomy): domain Bacteria; phylum Actinomycetota; class Coriobacteriia; order WRKU01; family WQUG01; genus WQUG01. The sequence goes on along the minus strand of WQYT01000079.1, from coordinate 6,361 downwards.
CTATTTGCAGAGATGAAAGATACCTGCTGGAGGCTAACCATTTCTCGTATTGCCTGTGCCGAGTCAAATATATAAGGCTTACGATCCAGGAATACGTCAAGTACTACATTCGTATCAAAAAGGACTCGCGGTAAGTCAGTGCGCGTGCTGATTTCTGGGTTAAGAATTAAGCTCATCGTGAAAGTATCCGCTCAAGTCGAGGATCGGCCGCAAGCTCCTCAGGGGAAGGATTAAAGCCTGACATAATGCCCGTCAGCGCATTAAGCGCATCGAGCTTCCTTTTTATCGGTCCGTTCATGTAGGTAACCGGCCGACCGTTCTTTGTTACCACGATCTCTTCGTCATTGGAAAGCTCAATATACTTGCTGAGGTTCTGTTTGAGCTCAGTTGCACTAACGACCATCATTCCTCCAAAAAATGTACGACTCGCAAAAAGTACTGTACATTTATTATAGCAGAGTTGTACAGACTAAAATGACATTTCGTATCTAGTATCACTCTCATTGGTCAAGATAATCTCTGCGGACGGCGGCGGATATACTGGCAGCCAAAGAGGCTGGTGGTGACGGTGTAGCTATAACGCTCACCGATGTTGCGCGATAGCTCGCGGTAGAGGCCGGGGCTCACAAAGTACTCATTTGGGTCGCCCTCGAAGCTGGCCATACGTTGGCGAGCAAGACCACTGCGCCGTAGCGTGCCTTTGCCACCGCGTGCGACGCGGCGCATACCGCAGTCGGCAAGACGGGCTTCGTGGCCTTGCTCGCCCCGTGATATCACGCCCACCAGGAGTAAGTAGATGATCATGGCTCCATAGGCTATGATTTCGAAAACGAAGAGCAAGGTCACAAGAGCGCCCATGAGAACTGTCTCGATGCCCTGCTGCACCATATAATGCCAGGGGAGGATGCGGCTGTTGACGTCGCCTCCCAGCAGTCCGTAACCCTGTATCCCGATGCCAGCAACGGTCAGGACGGCAGCGACAATCGCGGCCACAATCAATCCTGAATGAAAGACTTTACGTGGGAGTTTTGGCTGCTGGCCATAAGGCCAGGCCCAGGCGTTGATGCGGGTCGGGCCCAATAGCGACAGAGCTACCAGGACGATCACGGCAAGCTTTAAGCCCCAAAACTACATTGAGAAAACGCTCTGCAAAGAAAGCCGATCCGTGTTGTAGACCAGGTACAACCCGATACCTCCTACCAAAACGACAGGAGCGGTAAAGCGCCAACGCCGAGTAGCGAAGACAACGGAGGCGAGAACCATATATGCCATCGCACCAACAAGGGCAATGATCGGCCAGGCGCTGGACAGGTTGCGCCCGATTTTGCTCAGTAGCAAGGCGAACGGGATCAAGGCCAGCGCGAGAACGACCAGGACGATCACGAGACCGCCCCGTCGGCTCCGTTGCGGCAAAGGATTATCATCATGGGTTCCTGCACGGGGCTGTCCTGAGAGTTCGCTCTCCTGGTTGTGCCCGGAGGGGGAGAAGCCCTGCGGGGCCGTGTGCGAGAGTGGCCCGTCACGGAAGCTGCGCAAGGACCAGTTGTTGACGCTCCCTTTGTAGTTGTAGAGGGTGACGCGCCAGAAGATTGGCCATATCAGCGTGAAGAACGCCCCGACAAAGAGCCCAAGGTAAAGAATGTCGCGAGGAGTGGCTACGGTCAGGTCTCCCGGGTGCGCATTCCGTAGTGCAAGAAGATAGTAGCCTAGCATGATGGCCCACACTGCAAGGATTGGTCCAACCAACAGCCCCCAGTGATGGGTTTTTCTCACAAACATCCCCTCCTTTGTCAGGTGATGACACTCTTTTATGACAAAACCCTGATATTTTGCCAGCTGAATCATGATAGCATCTTCCGGCGTCATTGCTGCCCTTCAGTGACAAAATGGGGACTGTCCCCATTTTGTCACGCGCACTTGTCGACCAGGCTCTTGCGGGCAGGTAACGTATGCTGCTGACAAAATGACCCCTGGGGCAATTTTGTAATCAATTTAGTACTTTTTTATAGTAAAATATAGATATAAGAGTACTATTTTTGGAGTAATTATGGTCAATGCAACTGTTTCAGAGTTAAAAGTTAACCTAAGCCACTATCTGGAGCTCGCTCAGCAACAAGAGGTTGCCGTCACCAAGAATGGAAAACTGATTGCGCGCATCACGGGGGTAGTGCCGGATAAGAAGCGCGCCGCGCAAGAGCTTATTGGCATCCTGCCCGCCAGCTTTGACTATGACGCACTGCGTGAAGAGCGGATCCTTTCATGAAAGCATTACTGGATACCAACGTGGTCCTGGACGCCCTGGTCGATCGGGGGCCCTTCAGCACTGCAGCGCAAGCTCTTGTTCTTGCGGCGGGCGATGAACGTTTTGAAGGATACATCACGGCAAACACCACCACCGACGTGTACTATATCCTGCGCAAACATATCGGTAAAGTGCAGGCGCGCGAGAGCCTGATACGGCTTTTCAGCCTCTTTACCGTGATAGCGATCGATGAGCAAGACTGTCGCCAGGCGCTTGCGGTCGATGTCGATGACTACGAAGACGCGCTTTTGGTGCGCTGCGCCCAAAAAGCGCAGCTTGATGCGATAGTGACGCGCGATGAAGAATTACTCTCCAGCAACCTCGACATAAAGTTCACACGCCCTGCCGATTTTATTGCCGCGCTTTAGCTCCTTCCTCTAGTTTTTGTGAAACGTCGTTGAGGAACAGCGCTTTTTCATAGGTGTCGATACTCATGATGACCATGTCGCCGTAGCCGTTTTTGGTGATAAAAATTGGCTCTTCTGACCGGTGACACATCTCTGACAACTCACTGGTTTTTTTAAGATCACGTACGGGAATAATCTGCGGCATAGTCTAAACTCCTTTGCAAAATGTGACCTAATTGTAGCATAATTACGTCCTAAAATTGAAAGACAGGCCCTTTTGCAAGCGCTCCATCCCGTTAGACGCTGACATTTTCTTATGCGATTGTCGTCGGAATGCTAGGAAATAACGCTTCTGCGGTATAGTTGAAGGGTCTGATGGTCAAAAAGGAGATCCATTGAAAGTGATAGAAAGTATCAGCCTTGCTGAACTGGCAGGGATGTCGAAGCATAGGTATGGCGAGCTTATCGCAGAGGTCGTTCATGACTAGCTATCAAGTTGATCGTGACCGTTGGGCGGAGCTGAGTATCTTTGAGCAGATGGGCAACGCAGGCTCTGAGGTCGGGCGTGCGATAAACGCCTGGCGCGCGGGAAGAAAGGAACGGGCTCAGGGCGCTATCGATCGCGGTCTTGACCTGATCGATGCGACTGCTGAGGTCTGGGCGCGCCGGAAGTCGCCCCGTACTCGTGAGATACTGCGCGCTCGCGAGTGCTTTGTCGCGCTGTTTTACGGGGACACGTTCGAGCAGGATGCCGACGCGCTTGAGCGCTATTTCATGCAGTTCGCCTTTGCTGCCCGCGCTGGCCGCTAAGCCTCTGGAAATTCCGAAACATGATACCGCAAGCCGGAAACGTTTCGTTGGAATATTCGCCCTCTAATGTGTGACAAATATCCCGTGACAAATACCCCAGGGGTGTTTGTCGCGCTTCGAATGGGGCATAATGGAGTATCCCCACTATAAGGATTCAGGAGTGCTATGTATCAGGTTTTGAGTAAGCGGCAGCTTTCGGATGCGGTGTTTGAGCTGACAGTTGAGGCGCCGCGTATTGCGCGCAAGTGTGCTGCCGGGCAGTTCCTTATCGTCCGCGCTGACGAGCATGGCGAGCGGGTTCCATTCACATTCAGCGATTGGTCGGCTGAGGAAGGTTGGGTGCGCTTCATCTTTGCGCGCGTGGGCAAGACAACGCATCTGCTCTCGCGCCTGGCCACCCATGACACGATCGCCGATGTGTCCGGCCCGCTGGGACGGCCCACGAAGATCCTCGGCAAGGGCAAGCACATGGCCATTGTGGGCGGCGGCGTCGGCACCGCGGTGGCCTACCCGGTGGCACGCGCGGCCTGCGCGGCGGGCGCACGGGTCTCGGTCATCACGGGCGCGCGCTCGGCCGATCTGCTCATCTTGCAGGACGAGCTGCGGGCCCTGCCGCTGGGGCGCCTGCTCATCACCACTGACGATGGCTCGGCGGGCACACAGGGGCTGGTGACCGGGCCGCTCGCAGAGCTCTGTATGAACGACGATGTTGACGAGGTCTTCATTGTGGGCCCGGCTGTCATGATGAAATTCGCCGCGCAGACGGCGCTTGAGGCCGGCGTGCCGACGATGGTCAGCCTCAACCCGCTGATGGTCGATGGCACGGGCATGTGCGGCGCGTGCCGCGTCACGATCAACGGGCGCACGCAGTTCGGCTGCGTGGATGGCCCCGACTTTGATGCGGCGGGCGTGGACTGGGAGGAGCTCATGACGCGCCAGACCACGTATAACGAACAGGAGCGCCTGGCCGACGCCAAGTACGCGCACGAGGTGCTGCACGAGGTTGAGGCCCGGCTGGCAAAGCTGGAAGCGCAGCAGGAAGGGAGTTGTTCATGCAAGGCGGAGTAAGCGAGAACGAGAACAAGAACGTGAGTACGGGCGCCGCGGGCAAGTCCGAGGCCGCTGCCAGCTCTGAGGCCGCCGCCGTTCCCGAGGCTACCCCGGCTGCCGCTGCCGCTCCCGCAGCCGCCGAGCGCCGCCGCCCCTCGCGTGAGGGGCGCCACGCGATGCCCGAGCAAAACCCCGTGCGCCGTGCGCGCAACTTCAACGAAGTCAACCTGGGCTACACGCCACAGCTTGCCCGCGCCGAGGCTGACCGCTGCCTGCAATGCAAGAACCCGACCTGCGAGTCGGGTTGCCCGGTTGGCGTTCACATCCGGGACTTCATCGGCGCGATCATCGCAGACGACATGCCCGCTTCGATCGAGCGGCTTAAAGAACGCAACGCCCTGCCGGCGGTCTGCGGTCGCGTCTGCCCGCAGGAAAGCCAGTGCGAGGCGCAGTGCATCCTCGCCAAGCGCGGCGAGTCGGTTGCCATCGGTCGCCTGGAGCGCTACGTGGCGGACTGGGACAATGCGCGCGCGGTAGAAGAGCGCTACGCGACTGAACCTGCGGCCAGCACCGGCCACAAGGTCGCCGTCATCGGTTCGGGGCCGGCGAGCCTTGCCTGCGCGGGCGAGCTTGCCACGCGCGGCCACGCCGTCGAGGTCTTCGAGTCCCTGCATACCGGCGGCGGCGTCCTGGCTTATGGCATCCCGGAGTTCCGCCTGCCCAAGGCGATCCTGGGCGAGGAGATCGGCGCGCTGGAGCGCCTGGGTGTGAGCTTCCATTACAACGAGCCGGTTGGCAAGATCACTAACGCGCGCGAGCTGCTTGAAGAAGACGGCTTCGACGCCGTGTTCATCGGCATCGGCGCGGGCCTGCCGCTCTTCCTGGAGATCGGCGGCGAGAACCTCAACGGCGTTTACAGCAGCAACGAGTTTCTGACCCGCGTCAACTTCATGCACGCCTCTGACTTCCCGACTTATGACACGCCCATCTGGTGGGGTCACTCGGTTGTGGTGGTCGGCGGCGGCAACGTGGCGATGGATGCCGCGCGCACGGCGGTGCGCATGGGCGCCGGGCAGGTCACGATCGTCTACCGTCGCACCGAGGCGGAGATGCCCGCGCGAAACGAAGAGATCCATCACGCCAAGGAGGAAGGCGTCCAGATACATGAGCTCTGCGGACCTCTGGCCATCGAGGGCAACACCGGTTGGGTGACGGGCCTGCGCGTGCAGCATATGGAGCTGGGCGAGCCTGACGCGAGTGGCCGGCGTCGTCCGGTGCCGATCGTTGGCAGCGAGGAGACTATCCCCTGTGATACCGTCATCATCGCTGTAGGGACCAAGGCGCATAAGCAACTGGTAGAGATCACCGACGCCAAGCTGACCGAGCGCGGCTACCTGGCCACCGACGAGGACGGGCGTACGAGTGATCCACGGATCTTCGCGGGCGGCGACATCGTCACCGGAGCCGCCACCGTCATCCTGGCCATGGGAGCCGGCAAGAAAGCTGCCAATGCTATAGACGAGTATTTGAAGCAAGATTGAGCCCCAACTCATGCGTAGCGCGCGGGGACCCAGTGCGGAGCGCCCGGAAAACGAGCCAGTGGCTCGTTTTCAGCGGAGCAGAGCGCTAGCCCCGCGCGTTGCCCGGGCTGGCAACAAACTACAGAAAACAGAACGCCTGCGGCGTTCTGTTTTTAGAAATGCTCGCGCCGCTGGCGCTCGTGACAAACACCCCAGGGGCGTTTGTCACCATCTATCCTGCAACACCGCGGAGAAAGCGGTAGGGCGATTTTGATTTGGGGCCCCAGGTCGGCCTACGGCTTCCCGAGTCGCTCGCTAAAATTAACGTTCCG
>WQYT01000078.1 GCA_009781115.1 Coriobacteriia bacterium | reverse complement strand
CCGCCACGCGCATGAACTTCGGCAACCTGCAGAGCAATCCGCCGAGCCGCTTCATCGGCGAGATTCCCGACGAGCTGATCGATATCGCCGGGATCGGCTCGCGCGACTTCGGCGGCGTGGGCGGCTGGGAGAAGCGTGGCGATCGCCACGGGGTCTCCGGCTACGGCGCTGAGTATGAGAGCGGCTACGGGAGCGACCGCGGCTACGGTCGTTGGCGCGACGAGGACAGCGGGCGGACCTTCGGCTCCGGTGCGGTTGGCAGCCTTCCGTCGCGCAAGAAGCGCGCCGAGGCCAAGGCGGTCACCTTTGCTGCCGGCGACACGGTCGATCACAAGACCTTCGGGCGTGGCACCGTCATCAGGGTTGAAGGCGAGGCGCTCTACATTCGCTTCGAAGGCGGGGCTGGCGAGAAGAAGCTCATGAAAGGTTTCGCTCCCATCGTTAAAATCCAAAGTTAGACCAAATCTGGAAAAATGCTTGCGTCTTAAGTTTCATGAGCAGTAGAATACTACTAGCACATTTATGTGTGAACTGAATCGGGGAAATACAAAGCGCACAGTCGCTGTAATGGGGGAAATCCAGTTCGTGGGGTGGGTGCATTATGTACTGCATCACCAATAGAACTATTTAATAGCGCTATCAAAATGCAGGCCAGAGTGCAGAAGACCTGATGCAAAAGTATCAGAATTTCGAACATTCCAGGAGGAAGGAGATCTGGCCATGGCCACACACGCTCTATTTGGATTCAGAAAGAGGGGGTTACTGCAAAAGGCTGTCAGCCTTCTTGTAGCGTCTGCCTTTTTGCTCTCGTTTGCCCTGCCAGTAACGCAAGCTACGGCGGCAACAGTCGAGTATTGGGTTGATGGTAGCGTTCCAGCTACTGGTACTGGCACCTCATTAGGCAGCCCGTTTAAAACTCTCGACGAGGTTTTTGCCAAGATCGGGGTCGGCAATGGTTACACCGGAATTGTTCATATTGCGCCGGGAGACTACACTATGACAACGATAGCTGCCGATACGACAAATATTGGAGGCACGTCAGCACCAAGCAGTACATGTAAATGGTTGTATAACTGCGCAATATCCTTTGAGGGTTCAGGTATTTCAGGCGCTAACCAGACGAGACTCTTTGCTTCAGGCACAGGAACGAATCTGTTTACCGTGAGCGGAGGCTCGGCAGTTTCATTTAAAGATATCCTTTTTGACGGGGCGAGGAATGGTACAACGGGTACTAAAACCTATGGATTTAATGCGGTTAACAATTACTCTGGGCCTGCCTTAAACGCCCCAATAACTTTTACTAACTGCGCAATACAAAATATTAATGCCACGTCGGGGATGTTTATCAACCTAAACAACTCCAAAGTAGACATCAACGGGTTGACGGTCAATACCGTGATGCCTGATGTTGTTGACGCAGCGCGAACAGCGTTTAACAACGTCAACAGAGTTACCGTGGGGCCGCAGCCGATAACCCTTCTTCCGGCTGCTGCGGCCACCGCCTTTGCGGCGCGCACTGCGGCGGAGGTGGCTCAGGTGGCTGGCAAAAATTTCGAATACATCAATCTTACGGACGAGTATTGCTATCAGATACCCCTGAGTAGTGGTACGCGTGCCTTGGCCTATGTTCCCAATCTGCCGCAGAATTCTGGTGGTTCGGCAACGACGCTCTCGCTCAGTAGTGCGTCTGCAAATGGCACGACGATCAATCTGACACCCCGCGTTAACGTCAGTTCGCCTCTGTCTACGCTGAGCCGTCTGATTTCGCAGACAAAAGCGCATGCGATCATCGCCACAGATTCGTCGCTGGCTCCTGGGGATATGTTAACCTCAGATGATACTGCCAGGATACACATTGCTGATAGTCCCATTTCAGGGGATCCTGAGACGCCTACAGACATTGGTTGGAAAGCTACTATTTCAAGTGGGTATAATCTTGGATCTACGTCAGGTTCCATGGCTGCTGGTTCGTTTAACTGGGGTGCCTCCTGGCCAGATACGCTCTATCTTGCTCTGGTCGACAATATTGCATCCGGTTCTGCAGTTGATGGGGCGGGTGGTAACGTCTATGCTGTACTCCCCATTACACGGGTGCACTTTGACGCTAACAGGGGCTCTGGCGCCGGTACAGGAACGATGGAAGATGTGGTTGCTGCGGTCGATAGCTCGCCTAATTTGCCCGCCAATACGTTTACCAATGGAGCCTCGACCTTTGCTGGCTGGAATACTAAAGCAGATGGCAGCGGAACGCCCTATGCCAATTCAGCGGCGCTGGCCCCGGTGACTGCTGATGGCTTTACTCTGTACGCCCAGTGGACGCACAACGTGGTATATGACGGCAATGGCAGCACGGGTGGCAGCGTCCCTGTCGATTCCGCTGACTATGCGGCAGGTGAAGAAGTGACCGTACTCGGTAAGGGGAGTTTGGTAAAAGATGGCTACAGCTTCCTTGGCTGGAGCACCGATGAAGATGCGACCACTCCAGAATATAAGGCCGATGACAGCTTCCCCATGCCAAATACGGATGATGACGTCACGCTCTACGCGGTCTGGCAAGTGATCCCAAAGGCGCATGTTCTTTATAATGGCAATGGCAGCACGGGTGGTATTGTTCCGCTTGATCCCAATAGCTATGCGGAGGGTGATCCCGTGACCGTGCTGTTCAATACAGGGAACTTGGCAAAGGATGGCTACCGGCTGCTTGGTTGGAGCACCGATAAAGATGCGACTACTGCAGAATATATGGCTGGTGACAACTTTGCTATGCCAAATACGGACAAGGACACAACGCTCTACGCGGTCTGGCAAGTGATCCCAAAGGCGCATGTTCTTTATAATGGCAATGGCAACACGGGTGGCGTCGTTCCGCTTGATCCCAATAGCTATGCGGAGGGTGATCCCGTGACCGTGCTGTTCAATACAGGCGGCTTGGTAAAGGATGGCTACCGGCTGCTTGGTTGGAGCACCAATAAAGGCGCAACGACTGCAAAATATAAGGCCGGCGACAGTTTTCTCATGCCAAATGCGAATAAGGACACCGTGCTTTATGCGGTCTGGAAAGTGATTCCGCCTGCCCCGACGTTTAACGTGATGTTTAATTCTCGGGGTGGCAGTAATGTGCCCACGCAGCTGGGGATAACACCCGATGGTAAAATTATCAAACCTGCTGATCCAACGAGGGCTGGCTATATATTTACCGGCTGGTATAAGGATCCTGGTTGTACTGTGCCCTGGGACTTTGCGAATGATACCGTAGGAGCTAATACGGTATTGTACGCGGGCTGGAAAAAAGTTACGCCAAAACCGCCTACGCCGAAGCCGCTTACTCCACCTAAGAAACCAATCTCGGGACTTCCTCTTGCGGGGGATAGTGTAAGTGCAACCTGGATCAGCTGTTTGATTGTTGCAATTCTGGCAAGTCTGGGCGCCGTAGCTATTCGCAGACGCAGAGCCAACTGAGGTATTACGTAAGAGAACAAAGGAAAAGCCAGAAAAACAAAGGCCAGGTCCCAAAAGCTAATTGGGACCTGGCCTTTCTGGTTTTGGTTGCTGCGCGCATCGCATAAACCAGTAAAGACCGCACGCCATCATAATGATCACAAGAGCTATTGGTGCCCACCCCCTGGGCATGCCATATCGATGTTGATGTTGCTTGCTTGCGCTTGCTTGCGCTTGCTTGCTGTTTAATAGCGGCATGATTTCAAAAAAATACTTGCGCCTTGAGTTTTGTAAGCAGTAGAATATTTTGGGTGAGTTCTATCTTGGGGGGCGTATCAAGATACACAAAAATGAACACAAAAAAATAAGCGAAGGGGAGAAGGAGGGGCAACATGTCGAAAAGGTTAGTTTCGGTTGTAGTAGCGTTTGTATTGGCAATCTTTACTCTTCCGGCCTTGGCAGGAGCAGCAACTGTTGTAGCAAGCTCGGAAACGAGTCTTACTAACGCGATAACTGCTGCTGGTTCAATCGCTACGACGATTGAAATCGATGCGAATATTACACTGACGAGCACGCTTGCTATTCCCGCAGGGGCAGACATCACTCTGATAAGCGGAAGTGGCACAGGCGCGCCTTTTAAGTTGATCGGGGCAAATGGAGCTTCTACGATAACGGTAACTGGCGGCAAGCTGACCCTGGGCAGTGACCCACAGCTTTCTGATGGCCCTGTTGTAACGCATGACTCTGCCGCGACGGGCGATTATATGCATGGGATATTTGTTGGCACGAACGGTAAACTCATTATGAATAGCGGTGAAGTTTCCGATAACCATGCGACTGGTTCTAACTCAAACAACGCTTCTGGCGCTGGCATCCTTGTTTCTGGCGCTGGGGCTCAATTCACCCTGTATGGGGGGACGATCTGCGACAACACCACGCAAGGCCCAACAGGCAGCACGGGATACAACGGTGCTGGTGTCTGTGTTGGTCAAGGTACCTTTACCATGAACGGCGGCACAATCAAGAACAATACGTGTAAAAACAACAATGGGAGCGGCGGCGGCGTTTGTGATGACGGGACGTTTATCATGAACGATGGCACGATCAGTGGCAATGTCGGCGGCGCTGGCGGCGGCGTCTGGCATAACTTCACCTCGGTTGTTATGAAGATGAATGGTGGAACTATCAGTGGTAATACTGCTTCTGGCGTGGGCGGCGGGATAGCCAATGGTAGTACTGCTGCGGAAGGCGGTCTTACTATCACAGGCGGCGTCATCTGCGATAATACTTCGGGCGCCAGTGGCGGCGGCGTTTACACTCAAATGAACACGTTCACGATGACCGGCGGTGAAATCAGTGGGAATCACGCGACTGGCGTCAATGATGCTAATGGCAATGGCGGCGGCGGCGGCGTGTATAATCTTGCGGGAACGGTCAACCTGAAGGGTGGCACGATTAAAAACAACGATGCCGCTATCCTGGGTGGTGGACTCAGCGACGCGAATTCAAAAGATCTTTCCACTTCGTATATTGACAGTTCTGGGGTGCGCCACACGGGTTTACCGATTTTTGGCACCATTAATATCACCGGTGGCACGATCAGCGGTAATACTGCAGCTTATATGGGCGGCGGCGTCTACACTCAGCTTGATACGTTTAACATGAGCGGCGGTACGATCAGCGGTAACAACACGACGGGTGCTGACGCTGGCGGCGGCGGCATATTTGCCATTGGAGAGACGACGCTTGCTCTTGCCGGTGGTACGATCAAAGATAACACTTCAAATAATGGCGGCGGTATATACTTGGCTTACTATAATGGGTCGGCTATTCCTGCTAACTATCTACCGGGTACTGCGACGGTATCCGACAATGCCCTAATTACTCATAATACTGCTGCAGACAGTGGCAATGGTCAGGGCGGCGGTATCTATACTGAGGCTTTCGAGAATCTTTTTGTCACAGGAACACGCGTTAAATTCTCTGGCAATGTTGCGGATTACGCCTGTGATCGCGATCCGGCAAACAACGCCGTATACGCTTCCAACGTTACGGGCATGAGTGGCAACTGGACGACGCCGCTCACCCAGGGTTACAGCAATTTTGATATCAATCAGGACTTTGGTCCGGAGAATCCAAAACAGTATGTGTTGACCTATGATGCAAATGGTGGCGTGCGTCCGCCGGGCGCCGTGCTTGAGGGCGCTGGGGCGACCGATAACATTGCGCCTTCGGGGCCTATGAGCTATAGCGGCTATGCCTTTGTGGGTTGGGCTACTCATGCTGATGGCACCGGTGATGTGTATGCTCCTGGTGATGAGATTACGGTCAGTGCAAATACGACGCTGTACGCACAGTGGGTAAAAGCTTATACGGTGACCTTCGTCTCGGATAATACCAAGAGCGCTGTAGAGGTTGATGTTGCGCCGGACACTCCTGTTGCCAAGCCACCCAAGCCCATCAAGCCGGGTTTCACTTTTCTGGGCTGGTTTGCTCCGGGGGCAACGGAGCCTTGGGACTTCAACACGCCGATTACGGCAGATATTACGTTGACTGCCCGGTGGACACCAGACAACAACTCAGGGGGCGGCGACTCTGGGGGTACGGACAAGACGGATAAAACCGATAAAACGGATAAGACTGATAAGACGGATAAAACTGATAAGACCGATAAAGGTGGCAAGACCGGTAAAGGCGGCAAACAACAAAAACCGCCGGTGCCAAGGTTGAGCGATCTGGTTTCGACCGGTGACAGTCTGAGCTTCTGGCAGGGTATCACTGCGGTAATTATCGCAGCTGGTATGGGTGTTGTTGTGTTCCTGACGCGCCGGAGGGCGGCAAGGTCGCAGGCATAACGCTTGCAGCGCAGCGATGTTCGCTCAATAGGCTGATTGGTCAAAGAACCCCGTTCATATGAGCGGGGTTCTTTTGCTGATGTCTGTTCTACTGATAACACCTCCACGACCGCCCAGGTTAACAGCGCTTCTGGACCCTGTTATCCTGCCGTTTCAGGGGCGTCTGCGCACGTCTGAATATTACAAATAACGTAATTTGCTTCTCTAATATGCGTAAAAAAATGCGTGTTTGACTTTGCGGAACTTCTCCTGTATTGTATATAACAGAATTAGAAATTATAAGGTAAATTTCACCCTTTAGACACAGACACTACAAGGAGAGTATATGAGAGCTCAGCAGTTCAAATTCAAATTCATGAGCGCTGTCACCTGTGCAGCCTTGGTCATGAGCGCTCTGGGCGCCATCCCAGGCAGCATCCTTACCAGCACGGCGCAGGCGGCTCTGCCACCAGCGGGAACTACCGATACCGTCTATAACAAAACGCAGGACACAAGCTATACGTCCATCGCACAGGCAGTCTATGACGCGCACGACGATGATATGCTGCTGGTCTATCCTGGCAACTACGTGGTTGACGCGTGGGTATTTGCGGCGGCCAATCCCCTGGCTTCAGTCAGAAAACCGGCTGATTACGGCGCTCCGGATACCGGCTGGTATCTCCCCATTATGCAGAAGGGCCTGCAGATTATTGGTGTCAACGACAACGGTCAGAAGATCACTGACCCGGCAGCGACCCAGGCAACCGTGTACTACGACAAGACCACAGGTCCGGGCAACCAGGGCACCAGCGGCTCAAAAAAGGATTTCAATAACGCCGTCATGGTCCATCAGCCGCTGATCTCTGTATGGGCGCCGGGCGTGACTATTCAGGGCTTGCAGGTCAAGGCCAATCCCGGCATGCCCTGCCAGACCATTGCGATTTTTGAGTCTGACTGCACGGTACAGTACTGCAACTTTCCTGAGTCCGCAGATGCTCCCGGGTATGGCGGCATGCTCAACGTGGTGGGCGAGGGAGCGACGATGACCTCAAGCTACGAACTGACCGGCATCACGATCAGCGACAACTACTTTGATCAGGGAGGCATCGTGCTTGCAGGGTTGAGCACGGGCTCTGACGTCACCATCACGGGCAATCAGTTCGTGGGCGCGCCCACGCTGCCGTCTTACTATGCGGGTAACGCCCTGGCGCCCAAGCAGAGCGTGGGTTACGGCTCGCTCAACAGCAACACGGTAACGACTCTGGACGACGCGTCAGTCACGATCCAGCACAACTCTTTCACGCAGGGCGCCGGTCTTGATTTCAGCCGTGTCAGTGACGGCGCAGTTGACGGCTCTTACAACTACTGGGGCGGCGATGATCCGACCCAGCCAGCCCAGTCAGCCGATCTGCTGAAGGGCTATGACAGCGATTCCGCTGCGACCAAGATCACGATCAGGCAGTACTACGCCGATCCTGAGATGGAAACAGAGGCTCTGCCCGGTTACGGCGCGCTCACTGTGACGCGAAAAGGGCTGGAGCTTACGGCTACCTTCGATACGCCCGCTGTCCGCGTGGCAGGCATCGTTTATCAGTGGTATCTGGACGGCGTCGCAATTGATGGCGCGACGGGCGCCAGCTACACGGCTCCCAGCAAGGCAGGTACGCGCAGCTTCTCCTGCGCCGCGGGATACAGTGCCAACGAGAGCGTCATGAGCAACAGCGTGACTATCACGATGTATGCCATTACCTTTGACGGCAATGGCGGCGTTCCGGCGCTTCAGGTCAAGGTCGTTCTTGAGGGTGACCTGATCGGCGATCCTGCAAAGATTCCTGCTCGTGAGGGCTATATGTTTGCCGGCTTTAATACCAAAAAGGACGGCACGGGCAAGCCAGGCGACAGCGCCGGGGCAGCCACTGAGGACCTGACTTTCTACGCGCAGTGGGAGCGCGATGGCTCTGATTCCGGGTCAAAGGAAGAAACTACGACGCCTGACGTCTCAGGTGGCGGCGCGGGCAACGCGGGTAACTCAGACGATGCGCATCTTCCGAAGACAGGCGATAGCCTGCGCACAGGAGCGATCATCGCGGCGGTTGCCATGGTGAGCGGCGCTGTGTGCGCCACGGTTGTTGCGCGAAAGCGTACGCGTGGGGGGCGTAGCGCCTGAGGTAACGCTTTGTGCGATTAACCGATCGACTTGCAAGGCCCTGCTCTTAATTGAGTGGGGCCTTGTCGATTTGTCGACCGCCGCCGGGCGGCAAGTTGGAGCAGCTTCGCCTTCCCTCCCATGAACGAGACGTCTCGAAATGGGCATACTCGCTTTTGATCCGATCAGTCCCGTTCCTCACACGGACGGGGCTTTTCTACTTTGTTGCCTTACCGCTCAGGGTTGTCTCAGCGCCTGTTAGAGCCGCTGCTTTGCCAGTCATCTGTTTTTGATTGCTTGGTCGGCTGCGATTCTTATACTGAGGACTGTGAATTTGGCGGCGGAGAGGAGGCAGTCCCTCTGCTGCCAGCAAAGAGGAAGCAGGCGTACTATGCAAGCAGCGATCGAGGCGGTCGATCTGGCCAAGACTTTCCCAGCCAAGGGCAAGGGCGAGGTGGTCGAGGCGGTGCGGGGCGTTAACCTGAGCATCTCACAGGGCGAGATATTCGGGTTTTTGGGGCCCAATGGAGCGGGCAAGACTACCTGCCAGCGCATGCTGACCACCCTGCTGCCGATCGGGAGCGGCACGGCGCGCGTGGTGGGCCTCGATGTGGCGCGCGATCCGGAGAAAGTGCGTCGCCACATCGGAGCGGTGGGGCAGCTGGGTGGTTCTGACGGAGCGGCAACTGGGCGCGAGAACCTCATGCTCTCGGGGCGGCTCTACGGGCTCTCGAAGCGCGATGCTCGTCGCAAGGCCCGCGAGGTGAGCGAGCTGCTCGACTTAGGCGAGCCGCTCGACCGCGTCGTCAACACCTGGTCCGGCGGGCAGAAGCGTCGCCTGGAGATCGCGCTTGGCATCATGCACGAGCCCGAGGTGCTGTTCATGGATGAGCCATCCACTGGCCTTGACCCGCAGAATCGCGCCAACCTCTGGACACACATCGCGCGCCTGAAAGAGCGCGGGATGACGATCTTTCTGACCACGCACTATCTGGAGGAAGCTGACGCCCTGGCCGATCGCCTCGCGATCATCGACCACGGCGAGATCGTCGCCGAGGGCACGCCGGAAGAGCTCAAACGCCAGGTCTCGCCAGAAGAGGTCCAGCGTCGCATCCAGCGCGAAGTCCCCTCGGGCGCCACGCTCGACGATGTGTTCTTCAAGATCTGCGGACGCCGCCTGCGCGACGCTGAGAGCCTGGAGGTGTAAGCCATGAAAAAGCTATTCACT
>WQYT01000077.1 GCA_009781115.1 Coriobacteriia bacterium | reverse complement strand
TACCGATAACGTGTTCACTTTGGTCGGCAAGGATCTCTTTGTGATCACAGCAGGTACGCCGGGTCACTTCAACTCGATGACTGCCAGTGGCGGAGGCCTGGGTCTGTTGTTCCGCAATCCAGCTACCTGGTGCACCATCCAGCAAGGGCGTTATACGCTTGAACTTATGCAGGAGCAACAGGCCTATACGCTCTCATTCTTTCCTGATGAGTACCGGGATCAGCTGATCTTTTTGGGGACACACTCGGGGCGCGACACCGACAAGATGAAAGAGGTCTCTCTGGTCGCTGTCCAGACTCCTGCGGGCAACATCACCTATGAGGAGGCGCGACTCGTTTTTGAGTGTCGCCTGACACAGATGACGACTCCCGCGCTTGAGGATTTCTACGCACCGGAGGCGCGCGCCTATCTTGAGGAGACCTATCAGGATCGGGGCGAGCAACGCAAGTACGTCTTTGGAGAGATCACCGCTCTCTGGGTGAAGCGCTGATCGCAGGGGCCAGGCATTCGGACCACTCTCAATTCTGTTTTCGTGTTGTCAGGGTGGTTTGCTACTATATACCAGTACAATAGAGAGGGCGTATGGACCCCTTCTGACAAGGAGAAAGAAATTTTTATGGTTGAATCGAAGTTTAGCTCGGCGGATGGCGCCGCTGGGGAACTGACTGTTACCGTCCCGGCCGAGCAGGTTGATGCCGCCATCGCTGCGGCGTTCAAGGGGCTTGCCAGGCGGGTGCGTATTCCGGGGTTTCGTCCGGGGCATGCGCCGCGCCAGGTGCTGGAGCAGCAGCTGGGTCGTGACTACATCCTGACAACAGCGCTTGAAGACCTGATCAACGCGACCTATCCGCAGGCGGCTGACCAGGAGCACCTGCGCACCGTTGGGCAGGCGGACTTTCCGGATCCGGAGCAGCTGGAAGAGGGCAAGGACTACACCTACACCGTGACGGTGCAGCTGCGTCCCGAGCTGACGCTGACTGACACCAAGGTCGCGATTACGATGCCGCCGCGCGAGGCGACCGACGCCGAGGTTGATCGACAGGTAGAGATCAGTCGCAAGCGTTTTGGCCAGGTTGTTCCCGCGCCGGATGGGGCAAAGATTACCGCGGATGGCGTGGTAACAGTCAGCTTCACCTCGACGATTGATGGCGAGCCGTTTGAGGGTTCCGACATTGAGAAGCTGGTGCTGCATATGGGCGAAGGCATGATGCCGCCTCAGTTTGAGGAGGCCCTTGTTGGCAAGGTCGCCGGAGAGGCGGCTACCGCAGAGTTTACCATTGAAGACACGGGCGTTAACAGTGACTTTGCCGGAAAGACGATCCACTTTGACGCGGAGGTCAATGAGGTCAGCGAGCTCCAACTGCCTGATCTTGATGATGAGCTGGCCAAACAGATGGGCTTTGACTCCCTTGAGGCGCTGCGTGATTCCATGCGGACCTACCTGAATAACCAGCGGGCAACTTCTTATGAACGCATGCAGGATGACGCGCTGCTTGCAAATCTGACCGGCAAGTTGGAGGGCGATCCCGGTGAGCAGCTGATAGAGAGCCGCCTCCAGCGTCTGAGCGAACAGTTTGGCGAGATGCTCCACGGTCAGAAGGAAAGCATGACTCTGGACGAGTATCTTGAGATGACCGGTCAGGATGCCCAGGCCTTTGCAAACGAAATGCGCGAGCAGGCAGAGATGGATGTCCGTCAGGAGCTGGCGCTTGAGGCTTTGGCACGCGCGGAGGCGCTTGAGGCCGACGACGAGGAGGTCGACGAGGAGCTGGCTAAGATCGCTGAGGGGGGCAAGATGTCAGCTGATGTCATCAGGGAGCGCTGGCGCGAGAGCGGTCTGATGACCAGCCTGCAAGATGACCTGACGCGTCGCAACGCGCTGGAGTGGCTCCGCCGCAGTGCTGAGATAGAGATCGTCGATGAGGCCGCCCAGGAAGCGGCGGCGAAGAAAAAGTAAGGAGAGTCTCTATGAATATACATGACCTGCAGCATGATCCGGTGACCGCCCAGCTGGTCCCGATGGTCATCGAACAGACCAGTCGTGGCGAGCGCAGTTTTGACATCTATTCGCGCCTGCTCAATGACCGCGTGGTTTTTTTGACGGGCGAGGTCAATGAGGTCAGCGCGAGCATTGTTATTGCGCAATTGCTGCACCTCGAAAGCGTGGATCCGGAAAAGGATATCCAATTCTATATCAACTCACCGGGCGGTTCGGTAACCGACGGGCTGGGCATCTTTGATACGATGCGCTACGTCAAACCAGCGGTTTCGACAATTTGTATTGGCCAGTGCGCCAGCATGGGCGCCGTGCTTTTGGCCGCGGGTGAAAAGGGCAAGCGTTTTGCGTTGCCGCACTCGCGCGTGCTGATTCACCAGCCGTCCGGCGGCGCGCAGGGCCAGGCAACTGACATCAAGATTCAGGCAGAAGAGATCCTGCGTATGCGCAAGGAGCTCAATGCGATTCTGGCCGAGTGCACAGGTCAGCCCGCTGCGCGTATTGATGAGGACACGGAACGTGACAACATCATGACGGCCGAGGAGGCCAAAGCCTATGGTCTGATCGACGCGGTTATTGAAAATCGCAAGAAGCTTGAAGAAAAGAAGTAGCTGTGAGTGACGACTACCACCAGGACCGCCCGGTGCTGCGGGCGCCGATTATCTGTTCATTTTGCGGTAAGGATCAACGCCAGGTGCAGCGCCTGGTGGCGGGTCCTTCGGGCGCGTTTATCTGTGATGAGTGCATTGAAGAGTGCAACGCTATCATGGCCGCGCAGGATTCTGAGGACGCGCAGGCACACCCTGGCAACATCGGGCCGCTCCATCCCGACCAGTTACCCACGCCGCGCGAGATACATGCGCGTCTTGACGAGTATGTCATTGGGCAGGAGCATGCGAAGCGCTATCTGAGCGTGGCGGTGCACAACCATTATCGCCGGGTACTGGCCGCACAGTCCGGCGACGACGATGATCCGACGGAGATCGCAAAAAGCAATATCCTTCTGCTGGGGCCAACAGGCACGGGCAAGACGCTGTTGGCGCAGACGCTTGCGCGCGTCCTTGACGTGCCCTTTGCCATCGCTGACGCTACGGCGCTGACCGAGGCGGGCTATGTGGGCGAGGATGTAGAAAATATCCTGCTTAAGCTGTATAACGCGGCTGATGGTGACGTCGAGCGTACCCAGACCGGCATTGTCTATATCGACGAGATCGACAAGATCGCGCGCAAGGCGGAGAACCTGTCGATCACCCGCGACGTCTCAGGCGAGGGCGTCCAACAGGCGCTCTTAAAGATCGTTGAGGGCACGGTAGCCTCGATGGCGCCCCAGGGCGGGCGCAAACACCCCAACCAGCCGCTCATCAAAATAGACACAACTAATATCTTGTTTATTGCGGCGGGCGCGTTTGTGGGCCTTGACAAGATCGTGGGCGATCGTATTGGACGCCGCGGCGTCGGCTACACCAGCGACCTGGCGCAGCACGATAAACGGACCGGCGCCCGCCTTCTGACTGATGTTTTGCCCGAGGATCTGGTGACTTTTGGGCTTATCCCTGAATTTGTGGGGCGTATCCCCGTCATCACTTCAACCGAGGAGTTGGAAGAAGGCGATCTGGTCAGCATCCTGACGCGTCCGCGCAACGCGCTGGTCAAGCAGTATCGTCGTCTGTTTGCGCTTGAAGGGGTCGAGCTGAACTTTGAGCCTGCTGCGCTCAGAGAGATTGCCCGTCAGGCAATCGCGCGCGAGACCGGGGCGCGCGGCCTGCGCTCGATCACAGAACACTTGCTCCTTGATGTTATGTATGACCTGCCGAGCGATGACAACATTGTCTCGGTGACGGTCACGCCGGAGGCGGTCCGTGGGACCAATCACGTGGCGATCCGGCGCAAGCCGCCCTCACGGACCCAGGATGCTGACGGCGGCGATCCCGCTGAGGCGCTGCCTGCGGACCAGGATGCGCTGCTTCACGAAGATTCCGCGGGACAAAGACAAAGAAAGAAAGCAAGCTGATGACTGAACTGGCTCCGCAATTCGACCCAAAGCAGATAGAAACCCCCCTGTTTGAACGCTGGCTGGAGGGTGGATACTTTAAGGGGGTAGCCGATCCTGCAAAGGCGCCCTATGACATCACGATCCCGCCCCCAAATGTGACTGGTTCTCTGCATATGGGCCACGCGCTGAATAACACGATCCAGGACGTGCTTATTCGCAAGAATCGTATGGCCGGGCGTAGCGCCCGGTGGATTGTGGGCACCGATCACGCGGGTATTGCCACGCAGAATAAAGTTGAACAGAAGCTGGCAAAAGAGGGCCTGTCGCGCTATGACGTAGGGCGCGAAGCTTTTATTGAAAAATGTTGGGAGTGGCGCGCTCAGTATGGCTCGACCATTATCGACCAGTTGAAGGCCATGGGTTGTTCCTGTGATTACTCAGACGAGTGGTTTACGATGAACGAAAGCTATCAGCGCGCGGTGCGTGAGGTCTTTGTTGACTGGTACGAGGCGGGGCTGATCTATCGCGGACGGCGCATCATTAACTGGTGTCCCCGCTGCACAACGGCGCTCTCTGATATCGAGGTTGAGCACGAGGACGTGCCGGGCAAGCTTCACTATCTAAACTACCCGTTGGTCGAGCCTTCTGCGGACCGGCGTTTTATCACGGTTGCGACCACGCGTCCGGAAACGATCCTTGGTGACGTTGCGGTTGCGGTACATCCTGATGACGAGCGCTACCGGGACCTGGTGGGCGCGTACTGCGTGCTGCCACTGGTAGGGCGTACGATGCCGGTCATTGCTGACGAGTATGTTGACCCGGAGTTTGGTACCGGGGTGGTCAAGATCACGCCCGCTCATGACCCCAATGACTTTGAGGTGGGATGTCGCCACGATCTTGAGCAGATCAACGTGCTTGATGAGCACGGGGTCATCAACGATCTGGGGGGCAAATATGCCGGGCTTGATCGCTATGAGGCGCGGGCGACTATTCTTGCCGATCTTGAAGCGGGCGGCTTTGTGGACAAGATCGAGGACCATGAGCACGCGGTCGGCCACTGCTATCGCTGCCATACCGAGATCGAGCCCTATCTGTCCGATCAGTGGTTCGTGGACATGAAACCGCTGGCGGCGCCGGCGATCGAAGCCGTGCGCGACGGGCGTGTGAAGTTTCATCCGCAGCGCTGGAGCAACGTCTATTTTCACTGGATGGAAAATATTCGGGACTGGTGTATCTCGCGCCAACTCTGGTGGGGACATCGCATCCCGGTCTTTTACTGCGACGGTTGCGGCAAGCAGTTTGCAAGCAAAGAGGATATGACGATCTGCCCTGACTGCGGCGCGCCGCTGCGCCAGGATGAAGATGTGCTTGACACCTGGTTTTCGTCGCAGCTGTGGCCCTTTGCAACCATACATTGGCCTGCGCAAAATGATGCCGAGCGCGAATCGCTTGATTACTGGTATCCAACCTCGGCGCTCTCGACAGCGCCCGACATTCTGTTTCTCTGGGTGGCGCGCATGATTATGAGCGGGCTTTATTTTAAAGATGAAGTTCCGTTTGCTGACGTCATCATCCATCCGACGGTCTTTAATAAAGAAGGCAAACGGATGAGCAAGTCGCTTGGCACCGGCGTCGATCCGCTCGACCTGATGGAAAGCTACGGGGCCGACGGTATGCGTTTTGGTCTGATGCTGCAGGTCACGGGTGTCCAGAACTTGAAGTTTTCAGAAGAAAAGCTACTGTCCAGCCGCAACTTTGCCAATAAGATTTGGAACGCGGCGCGCTTTGTGTTGATGAACACCGCAGACTACACGGTAACTACCGCAGCGCCTGCGCCGACGCACACGGTCGATAAGTGGATCCTCTCGCGCCTGGCAACGGTGGCGCGTGAGGTCTCGGCAGGTATCGACGCCTTTGAGTTTGGTGACGTAACGCGCGAGCTCTATGAATTTACCTGGAATGAGTTCTGCGACTGGTATATCGAGCTGGCCAAGGGCCGCCTGCAAGGCACGCCAGCAGAGCGCGCTGAGGTTCAGCGGATGCTGGTCTTTGTTCTGGACCAGATCCTGCGCCTCCTGCACCCGATGATGCCCTTTATCACCGAAGAGATTTGGGGTAAGCTGCCTCTTGAGCGCAGCGCTGAGCCAGCGATGCTCGTGGTGGCCGCCTGGCCAGACGCAGAGGCGCTGGCCGCTTACCGGGACCCGCAGGCGGAGTCTGCGATCGGCACCATCAAGGCGATCATCAGCGCGCTGCGCACCACGCGCGCCCGCTATGGCATCAGCCCGAAGGTGGCGCTTCACGCGGCAGTGCGCGCTGCCTCGCCGGCGCAGGCGGAGTTTATCACCAGCCGCCAGGCTCTGATCGAAGGCCTGGCACATACCGAGAGCCTTGAAGTTGGGACCGCGGTTGTCAAGCCACCGTCCTCAGTCAGCGTGATTGGGGAGGGCCTTGAGATATTTATCCCGCTTGAGGGCCTGGTCGATCTTGAGGCTGAGCGCCATCGCCTGGCGCGCGAGCAGGAGAAACTGCAAGGCGATCTGGATCGTCTTCAGCGCAAGCTTAGTAACGAGGGCTTTCTGGCTAAGGCTGCGCCGGAAGTTGTCGAAAAGGATCGCGCGCGCGCAGCTGAACTCACCGATTTGCTGGCGAAAGTGGTCGGGCAGATCGACGACCTCAGGTAGGTCCGCGCTGCGCCATGTCTGAGTCGTCTGCTCCGCTTACTGATGCGCTCGCGCGCCTGAAGTCAACCAAGCGTTGGGACATCAACCCGAGCCTTGAGGGAACGCGTGAGCTCTGCTGCCTGCTGGACGACCCGCAGGACAGCTTTACGGCGATACAAGTTGCCGGGACTAACGGAAAGACTTCAACAACACGTATCATCGCGGCGCTTCTGCGCGCAAAAGGGCTCAAAGTGGGGATGTACACCTCGCCGGAACTGATCCGCTGCAACGAACGCATCGAGCTTGACGGCGCTCCCATCAGTGATGCGGATCTAGCGCGCGCCTTAGACGAGGTGTTTGCCTGCGCAGACGCCAACGGCCTGCAGCTGACGGAGTTCGAGCTGACGACGGTCGCCGCCTTTGTGGCGTTTCGCAACGCTCGCGTTGATGTTGGCGTACTTGAGGTTGGCCTGGGGGGGCGCTGGGACGCCACGAGTGTGGTCAGCCCCCAGGTCGCGGTCATCACCGGGATCGGCCTTGATCATCAGGCCATCCTTGGCGACACGCTGGAGGAGATCGCCGCAGAAAAAGCCGCCATCATCAAGCCCTCTTCGCGCACCGTCATGGGGCCTTTAACGGCGGTCAGCCCAGCAGTCGAGGATCTGATTATTGAACAGGCGCGCTTGTGTCGGGCTGATCCCGCAATGGTGCGGGGGCTAGATGTTGCTATTCCGGCAGGCATCTCGGAGAACCGGGTTACGCGCTATACCGCGGGGTATCAGAATCTTCAAACGAAGCGCCTGGTGTTTTCTGTCAAAACACCCGATCGCTGTTACCAGGAGCTGAGCTACTGTGGCCCTGCGTATCAAGTACCCAACATCGCGACAGCTCTTGCGGCAGTCCGGGATTATAAGCTGGAACAAAACTTGGTTCAGCAGGCGCTGGATACCATCACGTTTCCGGGGCGCTTTGAGCGCATCAGCGCGCCGCCGCCTGTCTACTATGATGGCGCGCACAATCCGCAGGCCGCTTATGTCCTGGCTGATACCGTGCGCCAGCTTGAGCTGCGTCCGGTGATCGCTCTGGGCGTGTTTGCGGACAAAGATTACCGGGGCATCATTGACGCGCTGGCCCCGGTCGCGCGTGATTTCATCGCGATCCAGCCACCCACTGAGCGTGCGTTTGCGGCGCCCAAACTGGCTGCAGAGCTCAAAAAGCGAACAGGTAAGCCGCCTTTGGCCGCCCAGGCGACCTGGAGCCTGAAAAAACTGCTTGATATCGCAGAAGTAACGGAAGGCGAACCCCTTCTTGTAACGGGGAGCCTGAGCTTATACGCTCTGCTACAATCATACGTGGAATCTTCTGGGGAAAACTGAGAGGAACCTATGTCTGATATCCTGAGCCCGATAATTAAGAGTCAAGCCTTCCAGAGCATATCGTTCGCACTGGGAATAATCTGCTTCGTCTTTGCGGCGTTGCTCCTTCTTTGGCTCTATCGCGACGCACGTCGCCGCGGAGCGGCGGCAACAGCCTGGACAGTCGTCGGAGTAGTCGCCAGCATTATTGCGGCGCTTATTGGCTTGTCGCTCGCAAAATATGGCTTCGGCCCGGTCGGCATCCTCGCGGTGCTCGTGCTGATCGTTGTTATTTTAGTCTATACCCTCATACGCCCCGGGGATCTTCTTGCGGATGCGCGCGAACAGCAACTTGCGCTGTTGCTGCTTGAAGCCCAGGTCGACCGGGAGACCTGTCCGACCTGCGGGCAGGGGATCGAGACCAAGTTTCTGGTATGTCCGCACTGCAACACAACGTTGCGTGTTCCCTGCGATTACTGTGGGGAGCCGATCAAGCCGGAGTGGATGGTTTGTCCCTACTGCAAGGCTAATCAGCGCCTGCATACTGATGACCAGACGAGTTTTCTGCCCTCTGCGTCGCCGTCCAATACGTTTGAAGACGATTTTGACGACGACAAGTCCGCAAAACGGAAAACCACTCGAACGCGGGGCGCTCGCTAGAGCGCGCTGATTTTGTTGTGTTATCGCGCGACGCGTCGTCTGCTCGCGCGCTGTTTCTCTGACTCTGTATCAAGGAGTATCTCATATGTGTGAATGCACTCTTTCTGCCCAGGAACAACAGGCGGCCGAGCTGGACCTGTTGCGCCATTCGACCGCGCACCTGATGGCGGCTGCTATCCAGCAGCTCTATCCCGGGACCCATTTTGGCGTAGGGCCGGCCATTGAGGACGGCTTCTACTACGATGTGCAGATACCCGGCGACCGCAAGCTCTCAACAGGTGACCTGGAGGCCATCGAGTCTGCCATGCGCCAGATCGCCAAGCAGAATCTGCCGCTGATCCGCACCGAGGTTACCCGTGAGGAGGCGACAGCGCAGTTCACCGAGCAGCCTTTCAAGGAGGAGCTCATCGCAGAGCTCCCGGAAGGCGAGACGATCACGACCTATGCGCTTGGCGACTTCACCGACCTCTGCCGCGGCCCCCACGTGAACTACACAAGCAAGCTCAAGCACTTCAAGCTCACCAAAGTTGCGGGCGCCTACTGGCGCGCCGACGCTGATCGCGAGCAGCTCCAGCGCATCTATGGCACGGCGTTCAAGACGGCCGATGAGCTGACATCCTATCTCACCTTCATCGAGGAGGCCGAGAAGCGCGACCATCGCAAGCTCGGCAAAGAGCTCGACCTCTTCAGCTTCAACGAGCTGGCGGGTCCGGGGCTTCCGCTCTACCACCCCAAGGGTACGCGCACGTTGCGTCTGCTCCAGGATTGGCTGCGCAAAGAGCTCATCGCGCGCGACTATGTCGAGGTCATCACGCCTCACATCTACAAGTCCGACATGTGGAAGATGTCGGGCCACTATGATCACTACAAGAACGACATGTTCTTCTTCCAGGTCGAAGAGGGCGCCGACAGCGAGGGCAATCCGCGCTTCAATGAGTACGGCGTCAAGCCGATGAACTGCCCGGGCCACCTCATGGTCTATTCTGCCAACCTCCACAGCTACCGCGAGCTGCCGATGCGCATCTTCGAGTTCGGCACCGTCTATCGCAATGAGATGAGCGGCGTGGTCCACGGGCTCATGCGCGCGCGCGGATTCACGCAGGACGACGCGCATAT